>NZ_RZSR01000301.1:0-5989 GCF_004023265.1 Mesorhizobium sp. M1A.F.Ca.IN.020.06.1.1 | reverse complement strand
GTGCACTTCCGGGGCAAGACGCCAATGTGGCGCCTCGGGAATCGATAACTGCGGAACCGGCGACGTCCGCCATTCTGGCGCCTGCCGCGCCGCAGCCGCCGAAGCCGGTGGCGCATTCGCGGGCGATCGATCCCGACGTGGTGGCGCCACCCGAAGTGCCTGCCGAGGAACTGGAACGGGTCGAGCCGCGCGCGCCGCTCAGCGATCTGGCGCTGGCCGGTCCGCCCAGGCCGCGGAAAACGAAACTGCCGGATGGCGAGGAGGGCACCAAGTTGCTCCAGCCCGTCGCCACCGCCGCCGGCCTGATCAAGGCCAAGGATTATTCCATCGCCGTGTCGGGCATCGACATCGTCAAAGAGGACGAGACCTGCAGCGACGAAGGCAAGTCATGGGACTGCGGGGTTCGCGCCAGGACGGCATTCCGCGCTTTCCTGCGTGGCCGGACCCTGGTCTGCTCAGTGCCGCCGCAAGACGGGCAGAAGGCCATCGCGGTCAAGTGCTGGGTCGGCAACAAGGATGTCGGTCTGTGGCTGGTGGAAAACGGCTGGGCCCGCGCGGCGCCAGGCGGCCCCTATGTCGAGGCGGGCGACAAGGCGCGCGCGGCGAGGAAAGGCATTTTCGGCGCCGCTCCGAATCTCGGCGGCCTGCCGGCATTGCCGGCCGCCACCGGCCCGGCGCCCGCCGCGCCGAGTTCCATCCTGCCGGCGGAAGATGGCGACGTTACGCAGCCAGCTGACCAGCCAGAGCCCGCTCAATGAGCGCGCGCGTCTCCGTAATGCCGTAGAGCGCCGCGAAAGAGCCGAAACGCGGCCCCCGTTCCTGTCCGATCAGCACCTGATAGATCATCTGGAAGAAGGCGACCGACACGCCGGGTCCGCCTTCCGGGCTCTGCTTGGAATGGTCCTGATAGCGCTCGATCCGCCGCGCGACGTTGAGCGCCGCGTTCTGGATCGCCTCGCCGTCCGCGCTCTGCGGCAGCTCGCCGAGCGCTTCCGAAAGCTTCGCCAGCGCCTCGCGCTCCACCTCGTCGGCGGCGCGATAGACCTTGGTCGGCTTCACGAAGTCGTCGAAATAGCGGATGGCATACCCGGTCAGCCGGTCGAGCTCGGGGTGCGTCTGCGGCGTCACCCCGGACGCATGGCGCGAGATGAAACCCCACAGCACCGCCTTGTCATGCGCGTTGGAGGCGCTGACCAGATTGAGCAGCAGCGCGAAGGGGACCGGCAGGTCGATGGCCGGCGGATTGCCGTCATGCATGTGCCAGACCGGGTTGCCGAGCCGCTCCTTCCACTCCTGGCGCGGATAGGCGGACAGGAAGGCGTAATATTCGTCGACCGCCTTCGGGATAACGTCGAAATAAAGCTTCTTGGCCTGCCGCGGCCGCTGGTACATGTAGAGGCCGAGGCTCTCGGTGGGCGCATAGGTCAGCCATTCGTCGATGGTGAGCCCATTGCCCTTCGACTTCGAGATCTTCTGGCCGTTCTCGTCGAGGAATAGTTCGTAGACGAAATGCTCCGGCGCGCGGCCGCCGAGGATGTTGCAGATGCGGTCGTAGATTGCCGCGTTGGTCTGGTGGTCCTTGCCGAACATTTCGAAATCGACGCCGAGCGCTGCCCAGCGCATGCCGAAATCCGGCTTCCACTGCAGCTTCACATGGCCGCCGGTGACCGGCAGCGTGGTCTCGCTGCCTTCGTCGTCGAAGGTGATGGTGCCGGCCTTGGCGTCGACATGCTTCATCGGCACGTAGAGCACGCGGCCGCTTTTCGGCGAGATCGGCAGGAATGGGCTGTAGGTCGCCTGGCGCTCTTCGCCGAGCGTCGGCAGCATCACCGCCATGATCTCGTCATAGCGCTCGGCGGCGCGCAGCAGTACTTCGTCGAAGCGCCCGGACTTGTAGTATTCGGTCGCGCTGGCGAACTCATAGTCGAAGCCGAACGTGTCGAGGAAGCGGCAGAGCATCGCGTTGTTGTGGTCGGCGAAGCTCGCATAGCCGCCGCCGAACGGATTGGGCACCGATGTGAGCGGCTTGTGCAGGTAGGGCTCGAGCGCCGCGCGATCGGGCACGTTGTCGGGAATCTTGCGCATGCCGTCCATATCGTCGGAGAAGCACAACAGCTTGGTCTTGACCGTGTCCTGCGTCAGCACGCGGAAGGCGTGCCTCACCATCGTGGTGCGCGCCACCTCGCCGAAGGTGCCGATATGCGGCAGGCCGGACGGGCCGTAACCGGTCTCGAACAGGACGGTATCGGGAAAGTCCCTGTTCTTGTAGCGGGCAATGATCTTCTTGGCTTCTTCGAACGGCCATGCCTTGCTTTCGGCGGCGGCCGCAAGCATCTCGGCATTGAGATCGATGATGTTTGATCCCGTCATGTCACTTTCCAGGTAATCTGCCGGCCAGATGTGTCGGCTTGGGCGCGTAAAGATTTTCACCCGGTCTCTAGGCGCGACGGGCCGGAGCGTCAACGATTTGCGGCGCTTTTCCTTGCGGCGCCTCACTGCCAATCCTACGTTGAAGCCTCACCATCAAGGAGTTTTGAATGCCTTTGACGCCGCACGAAGCCCTGATCTATCTCATGGTCATCACTTCGGCATCCGACCGCGACATGACCGATGTCGAACTGGCGCGGATCGGGGACGTCGTCCGTTCTTGGCCCGTGTTTGTCGATTTCAACAGCGACAGCCTGGTCGGCGTGGCTCAAGCGTGCCAGCAGGCTCTGCACGACAAGGACGGGCTGGAAGGCGTCCTCGCGCGCGTCGCCGATGCGCTGCCGGAGCGGTTGCGTGACACCGCCTATGCCGCCGCTTTCGAGGTCGCGGCAGTCGATCTCGAAATGCGCATGGAGGAGTTGAGGGTGCTGCAGCTCATCCGACGGAAGCTCGATCTCGACACGCTCACCGTGGCGGCGATCGCCCGTGCGGCGAAGGCCCGCCTGCGCACACTGACTTAGAAAAAGCTCACCGGAAAATAGCGCAGGTAGAACTCGGCGAAGGTTCCCTTGATCGAGATTTCCTGCAACGCGTAGTCGAAGGCGGCGGCCAGCGCCGGGTCGCCCGCCCTGGTGGCGATCGCCATGCCCGAGCCCAGATATTCGGGCGCCAGATAAGGGCCGCCGGCGAAGCGGCAGCAGCCGGCGGCTTCCGAGCCGCCGAGCCAGAAGGCGAAGCGCATGCCGTCGCCGAAGGCGGCGTCGATCCTGCCGGCCTTGAGGTCCGCGTAGAGGTCCTCGGCCTTGTCGAAGGGCACGACCTGCACCGTGCTGAAATAGTCGCGCAGCATCTTCTCATGCGCCGAGCCGGCGATGACGCCCACGCGCTTGCTGCGCAGCTTGTCGAGGATCGGCTCGGTAAACGCCTTGGCCTTCGGCATGATGAAGCGCGCCGGGAACTGCAGATAGGAACGCGAGAAGGCGTATTTCTCGCGGCTTTCCGGCGTCGCCGCGATGCCGGCGATGATCGCCTCGCCTTCGCCTTTCCGCAGCGCGTCGTCGAGATCGTTCCAGGGCAGCGCCTGGATCTGGCATTTCTCGACGATGCCGAGTTCGGCGCAGATCGCCCGCGCCAGGTCGATGTGGAAACCCGACAGCCGGCCGGAGCCGTCGAGGAAGTTGAAAGGCGGAAAATCGGTGGTGGTGAGGAATCTCAGCCTCGGCAACGCCGAAAGATCGGGCTTCGGCAGCCGCTCCTTGGCATCCCACAGCACCGGAACCTGCGGCTCCGCCGCGCGAGTCGCGTCGGCAAATGGCAACGCTCCGATCAGCGCCGACAGGAGGGCCAGAAATATCCATCGGAATGGCACGATAACGCTCCGCCCAATCATGTCCTTGGCTCTTCGTACGAAAACAGTGCAGGCACAATTGTTTTTGATTTCAAACGGGCGAATTCGGCGTATGGTTTAGTGCGTTTGCAAGTTTCAGCGCGCGCCCGCAACAGGGGCAGGTGTCGCGAAGAAACTTGTGGTCCGGGGTTGATGGCGAAGGGTGGTTCGGGCATCTACGATCGGTACGAAAAGCAGAAGCAACATGGGGTAGATGTTGCGATGAGCATGTTCGATAGAACTCTGGAATACATCGACCAATTACAGCACGCCAACACTGCTGCGGCAGTGTGCGAGCGGCTGCTCGGCGTCACCTCGAGTTTCGGGCTGACGGCGCTGATGGCCGGAACGGTCCCGCAACCCGGCACGCCGCGCGGCCAGCAGAAGGACCATGTGCTGCTCTGCGACTGGCCGGGCGAGTGGCTGGAGCGCTATGTGGCGCGCAACTATGTCGACCATGATCCGGTCGTCAGCCACATGAAGCAATTGCAGGCCCCGTTCCAGTGGCGGGAGGCTTCCCAGGCCATCGTCATCGACAAGAGCAGCGACGAGGTCATGGGCGACGCCCGCGAGTTCAAGCTGCGCGACGGCCTCGCCTTCCCGCTGGTCACGCTCGACGGCCAGATCGTCATGGTCTCGCTGGGTGGCGAGTCCGTTGAACTGTCGGACGTCGAATTCGGAATGGTCTCGCTGGTGTCCACCTACGCCATCGGCCGCGCCATGCAGCTTCACACGATGGCCGGCAAGGTCGTCGACCACATCGAACTCACACCGCGTGAGCGCGAATGCCTGCAATGGGCAGCTGTCGGAAAGTCCGAGTGGGAAATTTCGCAGATTCTCGGCATTTCGGAGCATACCTCCGAGAAACACCTTCTCAACGCGAAGAGCAAACTGGGCGCCGCTAACCGTGTGCAGGCAGTCGCCGAGGCGATCAGGCGTGGCTATATTAGCTAAATCGGCCGTGCTGGCCCAGAAACGGTCCCATGCGCATTCGCGTAATATTTTAAGCAAGGGCGAGCGGTGTCCTTGTCTTAAGAGAGGGCTAATACTTTCTTAACGCCAAAGCAAACTGGGCGTCGCCATCCGCGTGCAGGCGGTCGCGGAGGCAGTTAGGCGCGGCTATATTGGCCGGGTCGGTCGGTGCCGACCTAAAAATTCTTGCCTACGCGATCGCGTAATATTTTCCGGAGAGCCCGGCCGTATCTTCCTCTCAAGCCCAGGAGACGGCTAATGCTTTTTTCCCTCACAACTCAGGAATTGATGGAGCGCCCCGATCTGTGGGAAGCGGTTCACCGCCTGCGCTACAAGATCTTCGTCGAGGAGATGGGCTGGACCGATCTCGACCGCCCGGACGGCCTCGAGATCGACCAATTCGATCATGACGAGGCCGAGCATCACCTCGTCATCCGCAACGGCGAGCTAGCCGGCTATCAGCGCATGCTGCCGACGACGCGGCCGCATCTACTGACCGATGTGCTGACGGACCTCTATGAGGGGACGCCGCCCTCGGGGCCGCGAGTCTGGGAGCTGACCCGCTATGCGGTGGCGCCGGGCTTCCGTGATGGCAAGCGCGGCGTCTCGACGGTCGGCACCGAGCTGATCGCCGGTTTCGTCGAATGGGGCCTCAAGCGCAACGTCAACCAGGTCATCATCGAGTTCGAACCGATGTGGGTGCTGCGCGCGCTGCAGCTGCACTTCCTGGCGACGCCGCTCGGTTACCAGCGCACCTATGGCAACCAGCAGGTGGTGGCGACGCTGCTCACCTTTTCCGAGCATACGCTGGAGGTGGTGCGCCAGCGCCGCAACCACTTCCCGCCGGTGCTGATGAGAGGCTATCCCGGCCAGCTCGGCCTCAGACAGGCTTCGTGAGGAGGTTGTCATGAGCTTCCACCCCGAACCTGAGCTGCGCGGCCACACGCTGGTCGTCACCGTGTCCTCGCATGACGGCCGGCCGGTGCTGGACAGGCACGCCTATGCGTGCCTCGCCAGGACCTTCCACGAGGCCGCCGTCAATGACGAGGTTCGCGTGGTCGTGCTGCGCGGCCTTGCCGGCTGCTTCTGCCTCGGCGGCGACTTCTCGGAGTTCCTCGACGCCGCCAAGCACCAGCAGCTGATTGCCGCCGTCACCGATATGTTTCGCAGGCTTGCGACCTTTCCCAAGCCGGTCCTTGCCTG
>NZ_RZSR01000300.1:0-5989 GCF_004023265.1 Mesorhizobium sp. M1A.F.Ca.IN.020.06.1.1 | reverse complement strand
GCCATGATCTCTGCTGGCATCATCCCGACCTCTGGGACCTGCTGCCGGAGAAGACCGAGCCGGCGATCGCCGTGCCGCCGTGGCCGAAATTCATGCGCGGCTGCATCCGCTACCGGCAGTCGCTCGACGAGCAGGCACCCGGCGCCCCGGTGCACGACAAGGAATTCGATGGCTGAGACTTTCTCTTTCAAGCTGCTCGCCACCGACGGTAATGCGCGGCGCGGCCTCATCAGCATGCCGCGCGGCGAGATCCGCACGCCGGCCTTCATGCCGGTCGGCACCGGCGGCACCGTCAAGGCCATGTATATGGATCAGGTGCGCGGCGTCGGCGCCGACATCATCCTCGCCAACACCTATCATTTGATGCTCAGGCCAGGCGCCGAGCGCGTGGCGAAGCTCGGCGGCCTGCATGAATTCGCGCGCTGGCCGCACCCGATCCTGACCGATAGCGGCGGCTTCCAGGTGATGTCGCTGTCGAATCTGAGGAAGCTTAGCGAAACGGGCGTCACCTTCCGCTCCCATATCGACGGTGCGCGCTACGAGATGTCGCCGGAGCGGTCGATCGAAATCCAGGGGCTGCTCGATTCCGATATCCAGATGCAGCTCGACGAGTGTACGGCGCTTCCAGCCAAGCCGAAGGAAATCGAGCGCGCCATGGAACTGTCGCTGCGCTGGGCCGAACGCTGCAAGGCGGCGTTCGGCGATCAGCCGGGCAAGGCGATGTTCGGAATCGTGCAGGGCGGCGACAGTGCTGTGATGCGCGTGCGTTCGGCGCAGGCGCTGGCGGCGATGGACCTCAAAGGCTATGCCGTCGGTGGGCTGGCGGTCGGCGAGCCGCAGGCGGTGATGCTGGAGATGCTGGACATAACCTGCCCGGAACTGCCGGCCGACAGGCCGCGCTACCTGATGGGTGTGGGCACCCCGGACGACATCTTGAAATCCGTGGCACGCGGCATCGACATGTTCGACTGCGTGATGCCGACGCGCGCCGGCCGCCATGGTCTGGCCTATACGCGCCGCGGCAAGATCAACCTGCGCAACGCCCGCCATGCGGACGATCCGCGTCCGCTGGACGAGGAAAGCGACTGCCCGGCCGCGCGCGACTATTCGCGCGCCTATCTCCATCATCTCGTGCGCTCGCAGGAGTCGCTCGGCGCAATGCTGCTCACCTGGAACAACCTGTCCTACTACCAGAAGCTGATGCAGGACATCCGCGCCGCGATCGAGGCAAAAGCCTTCGAGACGCGCGCTGCCGAGATTTCGGAATGCTGGGCGAGGGGCGATCTGCCGGCGCTATGAGCGCTTTTATGTGCTCACCGAAGTCGCGGCGCGCAGGCTGCAGCCGGTGATCTTAAAGCTGCCGTCGGGCTGCTGTTCGAGCGTGTACACCGCCTCATAGTCCTTGCCGTCGGGCCCGACGATCAGCACCTGCTGGACGATCGAGGCCGGCCCGGTCTGCTCCACCTTGCCGAAGGAATAGTTCTGCGGCCTGCGCACCGGCGCATATCCGTTGGTCACCATGTTCATGAAGGTGTCGACGGTCGGGAAGATTCGCTTCACATTTGGCGCGGCGAAGCTGTAGGCGGTGGCGCCGTCATCGGCGAGAAAGGCCTTGAGCTGGCTGTCGATGACTGTTTGCGCCGCTTTGATCTCGGCGTCACCGGCGAAGGCCATGGATGCAAGAACCATCGGAACGAGAGCGAGTGCGAACAATACGCGGCGCATGGCCTGCCTCCAGAATTCGCGTGGAACAACTATCATACGCTGGCCGGCGTGCCGTGGTTTCACCGTTTCGCAGATTTCTTGCCTGCATGGATGCCTCCGCTAGGACCTGACCTGAGGTGTTCCCGAACTGTCCTTGGTGGCGTCCCCGTGCCGGTGTGGCATGCCGATCGCGGAGTTGCGGCAAGCGGCCGCCAAGGCGCGTGCAGCCTGATGCTTGAAAGCCCGTCGCCAGTCTGCCACAAGGGCCGCTCATTCGCGAAGACTGGCAGGACCGGGAAATGAAGGCATTTTTCGTGCAGATAAAGTGCGATCTGGGCAAAGCCTATGAGGTCGCCAGCGCGCTCGCCGATGCCGAGATCGCCTCCGAAATCTATTCGACCGCCGGCAATTACGACCTGCTCGCAAAATTCTATGTCGACGACGAGGAAGACATCGGCCACTTCATCAATGAACGGGTGCAGATCCTGCCTGGAATCAAGGACACCTTCACCATCGTCACTTTCCGGGCGTTCTGATTTGCCGTTTGATGCCCGCTCACCGGGCATGAACTGACCCGGCGTCGCTCCCGCTGCCCTAATCGTAGGCATTTTGCATAGGGCGGCCGCCAGCGCCGCCCAAATCACCGATTGCGCTTGATTTTCTCCAGCCGGGCCAGTGAAATGGCTTCAGAGGGGAGTACGCGATTGGCAGCGTTCGACGAAATGCTTCCGGAAGTCTCCGGATTGAGAAGACCATACCAGGCTTATGATCGCTGGCTGAAGGAACAGGACCCGGCCAGGCTCACCCAGAAAATGGAGGACGCCGAACGCGTCTTCCGCAAGACCGGCATTACTTTCGCCGTCTATGGCGAGCAGGAAGCTTCCGAACGGCTGATCCCCTTCGACATCGTCCCGCGCATCATTTCCGGCCAGGAATGGCGCCGGCTGACGCAGGGCATCGAGCAGCGCGTGCAGGCGCTCAACGCCTTTCTCGACGATATCTACCACCGCCAGGAAATCCTGCGCGCCGGGCGCGTTCCCAAAGAACTGGTGGCGAAGAATGAAGCGTTCCTGCCGGAGATGATCGGTGTGAGACCGCCGGCTGGCGTCTACACCCACATCATCGGCGTCGACATCGTGCGCATCAGCGAGAACGAATTCTACGTGCTTGAGGACAATGCCCGCACGCCGTCGGGCGTCTCTTACATGCTGGAGAACCGCGAGACGATGATGCAGCTCTTCCCGGAGCTGTTCCAGCAGATCAAGGTGCGGCCGGTGGAGAACTATCCGCAACTGCTGCGCCAGTCGCTGGCGGCGGTGCGGCCGCAGAGCGCAAAGGGCGCGCCGACCATCGCGGTGCTGACGCCGGGCAGCTACAACTCCGCCTATTTCGAGCACGCCTTCCTCGCCGACCAGATGGGCGTGCAACTGGTCGAAGGACAGGATCTGCGCGTGGTCGACGGCCATGTCACGATGCGCACCACCGAAGGCTACAAGCAGATCGACGTGCTTTACCGGCGCGTGGACGACGCCTTCCTCGATCCGCTAACCTTCCGGCCGGATTCCGCGCTCGGCATGCCGGGCATCATGGATGTCTATCGGGCCGGCAACATCACCATCGCTAACGCGCCGGGCACCGGCATTGCCGACGACAAGGCGATCTATTCCTACATGCCCGAGATCGTCGAGTTCTACACAGGCCGCAAGGCGATCCTCGGCAACATCCCGACCTGGCGCTGCTCGGAGCCCGACAGCCTGAAATATGTGCTGGAGCACATCGGCGAGCTTGTCATCAAGGAAGTGCACGGCTCCGGCGGCTACGGCATGCTGGTCGGCCCCGCGGCGACCAAGAAGGAATGCGAGGCGTTCGCCAAGAAGCTGCAGGCCAAACCCGGCAACTACATCGCCCAGCCGACGCTCGCGCTGTCGACATGCCCGATCCTGACCGAGAAGGGGCTGTCGCCGCGCCATGTCGATCTTAGGCCTTATGTGCTGGTTTCGGATCGTATCCAGATCGTCCCGGGCGGCCTGACTCGCGTCGCGCTCAAGGAGGGGTCGCTTGTGGTCAACTCCTCGCAAGGCGGCGGAACGAAAGATACGTGGGTGTTGGACGATTAAAGAGCGAATAGAGAGTAGCGAATAGCGAATAGCGAATAGCGAATAGGGAAAGAGGGGGATCCGACGCAATCAATTCTTACAGAGACCTAATTGTTTGGAAGGTGGCCAAACTGACGAAATCGGAAAAATGCTGCGATCGATGATCAGGAGCCTTCAACAGAGATCATGAAATCTTTTTTTCGCTACTCGCTACTCGCTACTCGCTATTCGCTCGACACCGGAGCAAGCTGACATGCTTCTCGGCCGCACCGCCAACGGTCTCTACTGGATGAACCGCTATATAGAGCGGGCCGAAAACATGGCGCGCCTGGTCGATGCCGGCCTGCGCATGGCGCTGACGCGGACGCAGAACGCGTCGGAGGAATGGAACTCCGTGCTGCTCAGCGCCGGCTCCGACCTGGCCTTCTCGCAGAAATACCAGGACTACACCGTCGCCAACGTCTCGGATTTCCTGCTGCGCGACACTTCGAACCCGTCGAGCACGATGGCCTCGATCGAGACGGCGCGCAACAATGCGCGCATGGTGCGCACGGCGCTGACGCGCGAGACCTGGGAGAGCATCAACGAGGCCTGGATGTCGCTGAAGCGGATGCTAGCACGGCCGATCGACGAGCGCGATCTGCCGACGGTGCTCGACGCGATCAAGCGCGAAACGGCGCTGATCCGCGGCTCGTTCTACGGCACGATGCTGCGCAACGAGATCTTCGACTTCTCGCAGCTCGGCACCTACGTGGAGCGCGCCGACAACACGGCCCGCATCCTCGACGTGAAATACTATGTGCTCTTGCCGTCGATCTCCTGGGTGGGCTCGACACTCGACAATTATCAATGGGAATCGATCTTGCGCTCGGTGTCGGCGCACCGCTCCTATCGGTGGGTGTATGACGCGGACTACAAGCCGACCAACATCGCCGACTATCTGATCCTCAATGTCCGTATGCCGCGCTCGCTGACCTTCTGCTATCGCTTCCTCGGCGAGCATTTGAGATTCCTCGCCGACGACTATGGCGAGCGCCATGCCTGCCACGCCACCGCCGAGAAAATTCAGACGATGCTGAAGAAGGGGTCGATCAAGGATATTTTCGACCACGGCCTGCATGAGTTCCTGGCGGAATTCATTCGTGACAACACCAGGCTGGGGGATGAGATCGCCCTGGACTACCGGTTCTACTGAGCGCTGGAGAGACAGGCGCCATGCGGCTCAAGATCACACACCGGACCGAGTACCGCTACGATGCACCGGTGCAGTACCTGTTGCAGCGGCTGCGCCTGATGCCGGTCAGCGGATCGACTCAGACGGTTGCGTCCTGGGTGATCAAAATCGACGGCGCGCGAGAGGAGGTTCGCTTCACGGACCATTTCGGCAATGACACGCGGCTGGTGAGCGCCGAGGGCGGCCAGCACACCATCATAGTCGAGGCGGCGGGCGAGGTGACGACGCGCGACACCGCCGGTGTGTCCGGTGCGCATCATGGTTTCGCGCCGCTCTGGCTGTTCAGCCAGCAAACGCCGCTTACGACCGTCGGCGACGGCATTCGCGACCTGGCCGCTTCGGTCGGGGAGGGGACGGATATCGACAGGCTGCACAAGCTGATGGGCGCGATCCGGGAGCGCGTCGCCTATAAGCCCGGGACGACCAGCGCCGTGACGCCGGCGGAAGAAGCGCTAACGCTGAAGGCCGGTGTCTGCCAGGATCACAGCCACATCTTCACCGCCGTGGCGCGCGTGATGGGCTTCCCCGCGCGCTATATCAGCGGCTATCTGATGATGGATGCCACGGTCGAGCAGGCGGCAAGCCATGCCTGGGCAGAAGCGCATGTGCCGGGCCTGGGGTGGGTTGCCTTTGATCCCGCCAACGGTATCTCTCCCGACGAACGCTATGTAAGAGTGGCGACGGGTCGGGACTATAGCGATGCCTCGCCTGTGTCGGGAATACTGCTGGGGCAAGCGGAAGAGAAGCTTGCCGTCACCGTCACGGTAGAGCAGTAGTCTCTGCCAAGATTCACCAGAAGAGCGACCATGACCTATTGCGTCGGCCTCAAGATCGATCGTGGACTCGTGTTCATGTCGGACACGCGCACCAATGCCGGCATGGATTCGATTTCGACCTTCAGGAAAATGCATGTCTGGGAAGAGCCTGGCGAGCGCGTCATCGTGCTGATGTCTGC
>NZ_RZSR01000299.1:0-5997 GCF_004023265.1 Mesorhizobium sp. M1A.F.Ca.IN.020.06.1.1 | reverse complement strand
GTCGTCATCATGGTCGAAGCAGGTCCAGAACGGATCGCCCTGCATCTCGGCCGCGATCGCCCCGCAAAAACATGCCCCCGTTTCGATCCTGCCTTCCATCCCATCGCTCCTGATCGTGCTGAATTCCGTCGGCCGCGCTGTGCGCCGGTGGCGTGCTCAGTGGGAACATCAAAACCGGCAGCGAGTTCCTTCGGGCGGGCAACGCGCGGAGCGGCCCCAGCGGGCGGGCTTGCGCCGGAAGCAACGATCGGTCAAACCATAGGCCAGGTTCCTTGAAGAGGTTTGCCGCGCAAATGGCAAAAAGACGCTCCGGCTCTCGGCTGTTTTCAATTTCGGCCGCAAGAAACCGTCTTTCGGCGGGGCATCACTAGTCATGCGCTGTTGCCGGCACGAGAATCTGCAACGCGCGGAGGAGACCAAGGTCGGTTCGCATGTCGTTCGTGACGGCTGGACCGAGGGGGTATGCGGAGCGCTCGATCCGGCCTGTTGGCCGGCCATCAGGCGGGCGTCCGTCGTTCAGATCACGTAGCTTACTCAGCGCTCAAACCGAAACGGACGTGCCCGCCGAAGCGACTTCTCCTTCGTACGGACATGACCGATGCCTGACAAACTGAATTCCTCATTTCCCAGCGCCGATCCGCAAAGCTGGCTGACCACGCATGGAATAAGCGAGGTCGAGTGCCTCGTGCCCGATGTCAACGGTGTGCTGCGCGGCAAGGCCTTGCCGGCGGCCAAGTTCCTGAAGTCGCTCGAGGACCTTGCGCTCTACCTGCCGAGCAGCGCTTTCCTGGTCGCGATCGACGGCCGCTATTCCGGCTCCATCGATGAAGGGTTCGCGTATCAGGACCCCGACATGCGCATGGTGCCCGACCTGTCGACGCTCAGCCTTGCGCCCGGCGGCAGGGTCGGCAAGGCCTATGTCTTTGCCGATACGTTTCACATGGACGGACGGCCGTCGATGGCTTCGCCGCGCCATGTGCTGAGGGCCGTGCTCGATCTTTACCGCCGGCGTGGCTGGCACGCCGTGACGGCGCCGGAGCTCGAATTCTACCTCACGGCGCCAAATCCCGATCCGGATCGGCCGCTGACCGCGCCGGTCGGGCGCAATGGACGGCCGGAAAGCGTGCAGCATCCCTATGACATGCAGGCGCTGGAGGAGTTCGAAGCGGTGACGCGTCGCCTCTATGAGCACGCCGCGGCGGCCGGCCTGCCGCTCGACACGCTGATCCATGAATCCGGCACGGCGCAGCTCGAGATCAACTTCCTCCATGGCGACCCGCTGGCGCTGGCCGACAAGGTGCTGTTGTTCAAGCGTATGGCCAGGCAGGCGGCGCAAGCGAGCGGTATGCACGCCACCTTCATGGCGAAGCCGATCGCGGCGCAGGCCGGCAGCTCGATGCATCTTCACATGTCCATCATCGACGAAGGCGGCGAGCCCCTGTTTGCCGGCAAAGACGGCGAGGACACAGAAATGTTCGCGCACTTCATCGGGGGCCTGCAGAAATACGTGCCTGAAATCATGCCGCTGTTTGCACCGAACGTGAACTCGTATCGCCGCATCCGGCCGGGCCACAGCGCGCCGGCCAATATCGAGTGTCGCATGACAACCGCTCCTGCGGCTTGCGGGTGCCAATGGGCGGGCGCGCCGCGCGGCGGGTGGAGAACCGACTGCCCGGGGCCGACGCCAATCCCTACCTCGCCATGGCCGGCTCGCTCATCGCCGGGTATCTCGGCGTCGAGGAGAAGCTGGCCCGCTCGCCGGAGGCCTTCGGCAACGCCTATCGCAGCCAGAGCACGCTGCCCAAGACCATGGAGGAAGCGCTCGACCGTTTCGCCGCCTGCGAGCCGGTGCGGGTGCTGCTCGGGGAGGATTTCTTCCAAACCTATCTGCGCGTGAAAAGCGTAGAGCTCGACCTGTTCCAGACCGTGGTGACGTCGTGGGAACGCGACCATCTGCTGCTCAAGGTGTGACCATGGCTTCGACAGGTTTCAATTCCGGTCTTCATATCGGCAAATCCTATTATGTGGCGACTGCCAATCCGGCGCCGGACCATCCGGCGCTTACCGGCGATGCAGAAGCCGACCTGGTGGTCGTCGGTGGCGGCTGCACCGGGCTTTCGGCGGCGCTCCATGCGGCCGAACGCGGCCTTAAAGTGGTGCTGCTCGAAGGCGGCAAGATCGGCTGGGGTGCGTCTGGGCGCAATGGCGGCCAGATAATCCCCGGTCTGCGCAAGGGCGCCAAGGAGCTGGTCAGAGCGTTCGGGCCGGAGCGGGCGAAGGCGCTGTTCGACCTCGCCTTCGAGGCGCGAGGCTTGGTGCTCGACATTATCGAGCGCCACGGCATCGAATGCGACTTGCGGCTGACCGGCCATCTGGTCGGCGCGGTCAACGGCTCCGACATGCGCGAATTCGAGGAAGAGGCCGAGTGCCTCGCCAAGGTGATGGACTTCCCGCATGTCGAGATCCTGTCGGCGGCGGAGGCGCGGCGCATGGTCGATACGCCTTATCTCGGTGCATCCTTCGAGACGCTCGGCGGACACATGCATCCGCTGAACTACACGCTGGGGCTCGCTGGGGCCGCTTCTGCCGCTGGCGTCACCATCCACGAGAACTCGGTCGCCGTCCGGCTGGAGCGTGAACCCTTTATCCGGGTGTTCACCGACAAGGGCTCGGTCCGTGCCAGGCATGTGGTGCTGGCCGGCGATGCGCTGCTCAACGGGCTCGAGCCGCGCGTCAACAGCCGCATCATGCCGATCGGCAACTACATCGTCGCCACCGAGCCGTTGGGCGCGCGCAACGTCATCCCGTCCAACGCCGCGGTTTCGGACACGCTTTTCGTGGTCAATTACTACCGCATGTCCGCGGATGGCCGCCTGCTGTTCGGCGGCGGCGAGCGCTATACGCCCTCGCCGCCCGCCGACATTGGCGGCTTCGTGCGGCCGCATATGGAAAAGACCTTCCCACAGCTTAGGGGGTGCCGGATCGACCATGCCTGGGGCGGGCTCGTGTCTGTGACGACGTCGCGCCTGCCGCATGTCGGGCATTATGGCGAGGTCTATTTCGCGCATGGCTATTCCGGCAAGGGCGTCATCCTGTCGACGCTGTCGGGCAAGCTGCTCGCGGAAGCGATCACCGGCGACGCCTCGCGGCTCGACCTGTTCTCGACGCTGACGCCGCTGCCGTTCCCCGGCGGCACGGCGCTGCGCGGGCCGCTCTATGTGCTCGGCATGCTGTGGTATGCGATGCGCGATCGACTCAGGCGTTGAGCGCCGACTTTCCCGTCGGTGCCAGCGACGAATCCGGCGCGGAACTGCACGTCTTCGGCCGAAAGTCAAATCGTCGGCTCGCTAGGTGTCGCGGTTGGTCAGCGCGATGTGGCAGCAGCCGGAGCCGTGGCCCGGCGTCCAGGTCACGTTGGCGAAGCGCACGCCGGTTGCTTCGAACAGTCCGCGGTCGAAGGCGCCGGCGATGCGGCAGAGCGTGGCAAGCTTTTCCTCGCCGACGCCGGCCTCGACCCACGCATCCTTCAGCGGGCAGCGCTTCACCTTGAAAGCGATGCGGTTCGGCCTGCGCTCGACGTCGGTCGGATACATGCGCCCGCCATCCGGGCTGACGGAAAGGAACGCCTCGCCGATCGCCAGCGCATCATTGGGGCCGAAACCGGCGAAAGCGGCCGCTGCGACTTCCCGGCCGCGCTTTTCGATGGTGCGGATCATTAATGCTTCGGCCTTCTCGGCGCCAAGCTCGGCGGTCAGCTCATCGAGGAAGAGGCGATAGAGATCGCCCCGGTTGCGAAAGGCGGAGTCGAGCTCGCGCGACAGTTTTTCGGCAATGGCTGCGTGGGAGTCGGTCATGGTGTTTTCATCCTATTCAGCCTCGGGGTTGCCGCCACCAGCGCCTTGCCGACCGCCGATTGCGGGCTGGCGATGACGGTGCGGGCGTCGCCGCTCTCGGCGACCCGGCCGGCATCGAGGAGAACGATGCGATGCGCGAGGGCGCGGATTACGCCGAGATCATGCGAAATGAAGAGATAGGCGATCTGTTCCTGTCTTTGCAGGTCGAGCAGCAAGTCCAGGATCTGTCCGCGCACCGAAACGTCGAGCGCCGAGACCGCCTCGTCGAGGACGATCAGCGACGGTCGGGTGGCGATGGCGCGGGCGATCGCTACCCGCTGGCGCTGGCCGCCGGAAATCTCGTGGATCGCGCGCGCGGCAAGGCCGGCATCGAGGCCGACACGCTCCAAGAGAGCTGCGATGCGGCGCGGGCGCTCCGAGCGCGAGGCGATGCCGTGGATGCGCAACGGGTCGTCCAGCGCACGCGCCACCGTGGAGTGCGGGTTAAAGGCGGCGAGCGGATCCTGAAAGACCATCTGGAGGCGGGCACGGCGGGCGCGCAACGCGGCGCCCGACAAGATAAGCAAGTCCGCGCCCTCAAATTGGATGCGCCCAGCGTCGGGCTCTAGCAGGCGCAGTACCAGCCGCGCAATCGTCGACTTGCCGCTGCCGGACGGGCCGGCGACGGCCAGCGTTTCGGCCGGGCCGATCTCAAACGAGACATCGTCGACCGCCGCAAAAGGTTTGCCGCCGCGGCGATAGCGCTTGGAGAGATTGGAGACGGCGAGCACGGTCATGCCGGGGCGCCTTGCCGGTCAAGAAGCGGCCTGGCGTCGAGACCGAGATGGGCATCGAGCAGCGTGCGCGTATAGGCATGGCGCGGCGCGTCAAGGATCTGGTCCGTGTCGCCCAATTCGACCAACTCGCCATGACGCAGCACCGCGATGCGTTCGGCGAGCGTGGCGGCGAGCGCGATGTCGTGGCTGATGAAGGCGAGCGTCAGGCCGTCCTCGTTGACCAACCCGCGGATCAGGGAAACGATCTCGGCCTGGACGATGGTGTCGAGCGCGCTGGTCGCCTCGTCGGCAATCAGCAGTTTCGGGGCGGCGGCGATGGCCGCTGCGATTGCAACGCGCTGCTTCTGGCCGCCGGACAGCTGGTGCGGATAGGCGCGCAAGACGGCTTCGGAGTCGGGCAGGCGGACGCGCTCGAGCAGGGTTTTGGCTTTGGCATAAGCCTCGCGCCAGGTGAGGTTGAGATGCGTGCGTGCGACCTCGGCAATTTGCTTGCCGACCGGCATCACCGGGTCGAGGCTGAAGGAGGGGTCCTGGAAGACGAAGCCGATGTCGCGGCCACCAATGGGCTGAAAATGCGAAGCTGTCACGGAATGAGACGATCGAGGTTTCTGCCACTCGATCGAACCTCCAGCCTCGGCCGCTTCCGCCAACAATCCCGCAACCGCCAGCGCCAGCGTGCTCTTGCCCGAGCCGCTCTCACCGATGATCGCAAGGCGTTCCCCGGCTTCCACATCAAGGCTGATGCCCTTCAGCGCCGTTACCTCGACGCCGTCTCGCCGATACCGCACGGTCAGATCGCGGATCGAAAGCAGCGCAGTCACGACAGGCTCCTGCGTACCGCAGTGCTTTCCACCACGCCCTCGCCGGCGAGGTAAACGCCGAGAACGGTCAGCACCAGCGCGATACCGGGAACGATCGACAGAAAAGGCGCGGTGCGCAAGACAGTGCGGCCTTCGGCGATCATGCCGCCCCAGGTGACGCGGTTGGGATCACCGAGGCCGAGGAAGGAAAGCGCTGCTTCGGTGAGGATGGCGGCCGCGACGATCACCGAGGAAAGCGCCAGCACCGGCGGCAGCGCATTGGGGAGCACCTCGCGAAAGGCAATCTCGAGCGGATGCATGCCGATGACGCGAGCGCCGGCGACATAGTCGCGCTCGCGGATCGACAGCACTTCCGCGCGCGCCACCCGCGCCGGCCCGGTCCAGGCGCCGAGCGCGATGGCCGCGATCACCACTCCAAGCGAGGGGCCGACGATGCTGACGAAGGCCAGCGCCAGCAAAAAACTAGGCACGGTCTGGAAGGCGTCGGTGATGCGCATCAGCACCTCGTCGATCAAGCCGCCGGCGAAACCGGCCAGCGTGCCCACC
>NZ_RZSR01000298.1:0-6006 GCF_004023265.1 Mesorhizobium sp. M1A.F.Ca.IN.020.06.1.1 | reverse complement strand
ACATATGCCGCGCCTATTCCGGCAACTTCATCGTTCCGGAGCAGGCCTCAGGCTTCGGCAGCCAGCCCGGCTTCTCGACGATGACGCCGGAGCCCGGCGAGATGCGTCGCATGGCCATGACCTCGGTGGCGCGCGGCGCCGACGGTGTCATGTTCTTTCGTTGGCGTCCCGCGCATTTCGGCGCCGAGATCTACTGGATGGGCGTCATCGATCACGACGACGTGCCGCGCCGCCGCTATGACGAGGCAAGCCGCTTCTTCCATGAGATCGCCGCCGCGAAGGAGCAGATTCTTGGCACCGCAGTGCGCATGGACCTCGGCATCGCCGGCGCGGACTTCGACAACCAGGAGGCTCACAAGACCTATCCGATCGGCCTCCCCAGTCCGCTCGAAGACGCGACGCTGCTTCATCGCCACTGCTATCAGAACGGCATTGCATGCGGGTTCATTCATCCCGAAGACGATCTTTCGCGGCTCAAGGCGCTCTACGTCCCGCATTGGGTGATGTGGAAGGATGAATGGAACGAGGCTGTCGAAACATTCGTCCGCAACGGCGGTACGCTGATCCTGTCGGCATTGAGCGCGACGAGGGACGAGAACAACCACATCATTCGCGAGCAGGCGCCCGGCAAGGCCCTTGCAGCCCTGAGCGGCGTCAGGGTGGCGGAGTTCGGCCGCGTCGTTCCCGAAGGCGGCAGCGGCCTGTTTTCGCTGTTTCGTCCGGCTCCGATGGGCGCCTATGCACCGCCGCCGCTCCCGGCCTCGTCCGCGGAACGCAAATACCTGTTCACCCTTGGCAATGAAGAATTCCAGGCTGCGCATTTGTACGAGGTGCTTGATGTAGCGCCTGACACCGAGGTGCTCGGCATCTGGTCGAACCGCTTCGCCGCCGGCTCTCCGGCAATTACCGCCCGCAAGGTCGGGCAAGGTCGGGTTGTCTATGTCGGCACGTATCTCACGCCGCAACTGACGGAGAAGCTTGTCGATGTCGTGCTGGCCAAAGCCGGTATAGCGCCTTTGCTGCCCGACCTGCCTGCCGGGGTGGAGGTCTCTGTCAGGGAAGCCGACGACCGCCGGCTGATGTTCGTGCTGAACACCACGGAAGTCGCCGTGATCGTACCCAACGTCCCAAAGGGCCTTGACCTGCTGACGGGCAAGGCCGTTGAAGGAACGCTGCAACTCGACCCTTACGGCTGCGCAATAACTCGGTCCTGAACAAATCGAACCAGCGTCCGTGGACGCCGAACAGATGCTCTTCGAGGCGAAAAATGCGTTCTTCAATCCGCCGCCACAAGGGATCGCAAAAGCGTTTCCTTGGCGGATGACAAGTGGGCCCCGACTGCCAGCTCGACGCGCGCCGGGTCGTGGCTCAATGGGCGTCGATGTAAGAGATGCTCGATCAAAGCTGCGTGGCTGCGCCGCTTCTCGTCGCTTGTTCGAGGCTGGAGAAGTCATGAAGTCGAGTTGACAGGATAGCGTCGCATCGTCCAACCTAGGCGCCTCACCAGGGGAGTCCCGGCAAGGGGCTGAGATACTGCTAATAGCGCGCAGTGACCCGTTGAACCTGATCCAGTTCATACTGGCGTAGGGACGGTGCGAAGCTTCGCGGGTCGGCAATCCGGCTTCGGCATTCGGGCAGTGCCCGCATCCTAAGCGAAGCGTCACTTCCTCCTCATCGCGTGGACTGGGTCTCCGTGCACTCGAGCAAGGAGGCTCACTCATGAATGCCCACACCCCGACCGTCACCGTCGGCGAATTGCCCGCTTCGAAGAAGGTCCACAAACCCGGTCAGCTCCACCCGGAGCTGCGGGTGCCGATGCGCGAGATCTCGGTCCACCCGAGCGCCGGCGAGCCGCCGGTCACGGTCTATGACTCGTCCGGTCCCTACACGGACACCGCGATGAAAACCGACATCGAGCGTGGCTTGCCACGGCTGCGCGAGGCATGGATCGAGGCGCGCGGAGACGTGGAGCGCTACGAGGGCCGCACGATCAAGCCGGAAGACAACGGCTTCGTCTCAGCCGATCGCCTGACGCCGGAATTCCCGGTTCGCAACAGACCGTTGCGCGCGGCCGGCGGCCGCGCCGTCACACAGCTCGCCTATGCGCGCGCCGGCATCATCACGCCTGAGATGGAGTTCGTCGCCATCCGCGAGAACCTCGGCCGGGAGCAGTTGCGTTCGAAACTCCAACGCGAGGGCGAAAACTTCGGCGCCGCGATCCCCGATTTCGTCACGCCGGAATTCGTGCGCGACGAGGTGGCGCGCGGCCGCGCCATCATCCCGTCCAACATCAACCACCCGGAAAGCGAGCCGATGATCATCGGCCGCAATTTTCTGGTCAAGATCAACGCCAATATCGGCAACTCCGCCGTCACCTCGTCGATGGCCGAAGAGGTCGAGAAGATGGTGTGGGCGATCCGCTGGGGCGCCGACACGGTGATGGACCTCTCGACCGGGCGCAACATCCACAACATCCGCGAGTGGATCGTGCGCAATTCGCCGGTGCCGATCGGCACGGTGCCGATCTACCAGGCGCTTGAGAAGGTCGGCGGCGTCGCCGAGGAACTGACCTGGGAGGTGTTCCGCGACACCCTCATCGAGCAGGCCGAGCAGGGCATGGACTATTTCACGATCCATGCCGGCGTGCGCCTGCCCTATATCCCGCTCACCGTCGACCGCGTCACCGGCATCGTGTCGCGCGGCGGCTCGATCATGGCCAAATGGTGCTTGCATCACCACAAGGAGAGTTTTCTCTACGAGCATTTCGAGGAGATCTGCGACATCGCCCGGGCCTATGACGTGGCGTTCTCGCTCGGCGACGGCCTTCGCCCCGGCTCGATCGCCGATGCCAATGACGCGGCCCAGTTCGCCGAGCTGGAAACGCTCGGAGAGCTCACCAAGATCGCCTGGTCCAAGGACTGCCAGGTGATGATCGAGGGCCCCGGCCACGTGCCGATGCACAAGATCAAGCAAAACATGGACAAGCAGCTCGCGGTCTGTGGCGAAGCGCCGTTCTACACGCTCGGGCCGCTCACCACCGACATCGCGCCGGGCTATGACCACATCACATCGGGCATCGGCGCGGCGATGATCGGCTGGTTCGGAACGTCGATGCTCTGCTACGTCACGCCGAAGGAGCATCTCGGCCTGCCCGACCGCGACGACGTCAAGACTGGCGTCATCACCTACAAGATCGCCGCTCATGCCGCCGACCTCGCCAAGGGCCATCCGGCCGCCCAGGTCAGGGACGACGCGCTGTCGAGGGCGCGCTTCGAGTTCCGGTGGGAGGACCAGTTCAACCTGTCGCTCGATCCGGAGACGGCGCGCGCCTTCCACGACGAAACCCTGCCGAAGGAGGCGCACAAGGTGGCGCATTTCTGCTCCATGTGCGGTCCCAAATTCTGCTCGATGCGGATCTCGCACGACATCCGCGCGGAAGCGCAGAAGGAAGGGCTCGCGGCCATGGCTGCGAAGTACCGCGACGGCGGCGATCTCTATATGCCGCTCGACAGCACCCCCGAGCGCACGGACACGCCATGAAGGTGCTCATTCGCGGCGCTGGCGTTGCCGGATTGACGCTCGCGCACGAGCTGGCAACGCGCGGCGCCGATGTGACCGTGGTCGAGAAACGGCTAGAGATCGCCGGCAATGCCTCCTGGCAGGCTGGCGGCATGCTCGCGCCCTGGTGCGAGCGCGAGAACGCCGAAGCGACCGTACTGACGCTCGGACGCGGCGCAGCCGACTGGTGGGACGCCGCCTTGCCCGGCCATGTCGCGCGCCGCGGCACGCTGGTGCTGGCGTCTGCCCGCGATGCCGGCGAACTCGACCGCTTCGGCCGCCGCACATCCGGCTTCAGGCAGTTGGACGCCAGCCAAATCGCGGCACTCGAGCCGGCGCTCAAGGGCCGGTTCGGGCGCGGGCTGTTCTTCGCTGAGGAAGCGCATCTCGACCCACGGACGGCTCTGCTTTCCCTGCGCGACAAGCTGCGCGGGATGGGCGCGCGCGTCGAGTTCGGCCGCAACTCGGCGCCGGCATCTCAGGATATTGAGGTGGACTGCACCGGCAGCGGTGACAGGCGACCGGAACTGCGCGGCGTGCGCGGCGAGATGCTGATCCTGCGAACGCACGAGATCTCGCTGGCCCGCCCGGTGCGGCTGCTGCATCCGCGCGTCTCCGTCTATGTCGTGCCCCGCGCGGAAAACCTGTTCATGGTCGGCGCGACGATGATCGAGTGCGATACCGAAGGCCCGATCACCGCGCGCTCGACCATGGAGCTGCTCGGCGCCGCCTATGCGCTGCATCCGGCCTTCGGCGAAGCCGAGCTGGTCGAAACCGGTGTTGGCGTGCGTCCCGCATTCACCGACAACTTGCCTCGCGTCGAGCGCGACGGGGGGAATATTCGCATCAACGGCCTCTACCGCCACGGCTTCCTGCTCGCGCCGGCCATGGCGCGGCGGGCAGCCGACCTCATCCTGGGATCCTGGAGCAAAGGAGTTTGCCCTTGAAGCTCACCGTTAACGGCCAAGCCCATGAAGTCGCAGCAGAAACACTTGCCGCGCTGCTCAGCGAACTCGATTTCCAAGGCGGCTGGCTGGCAACCGCGCGGAACGGTGACGTCGTACCGGCCAGGGAACGGGACCGCTGCCGGCTCACCGATGGCGACCGCATCGAAATCCTCTCGCCGATGAAGGGAGGCTGATCCCATGCTCGAGTTCCATGGACAGAAACTCTCGTCCCGCCTTCTGCTGGGCACCGCGCTTTACCCCTCGCCTGCCGTCATGGCGGAGGCGGTGAAAGCGTCCGGCACGGAGATCGTCACCGTGTCGCTCCGCCGCGAAACCTCAGGCGGCAAAGCCGGCGGCCAGTTCTGGTCGCTTGTCCAGTCGCTCGGCGTTCGCGTGCTGCCCAACACCGCCGGCTGCCACTCGGTGGTGGAAGCGGTCACCACGGCGCGGATGGCGCGCGAGGTGTTCGGCACTGACTGGATCAAGCTCGAAGTGATCGGCAACCACGATACGCTGCAGCCCGACGTATTCGGATTGGTGGAAGCCGCAAGGATCCTTGCCTCTGAAGGCTTCGAGGTGTTTCCCTACACGACCGACGACCTCATCGTTGCCGAGCGCCTGCTCGACGCCGGCTGCAGGCTCTTGATGCCCTGGTGCGCGCCGATCGGCTCCGCACGCGGGCCGCAGAACCCCGATGCGCTGCGAAGCCTGCGCGGCCATTTCCCCGGCATTCCGCTGATTGTCGATGCTGGCATCGGCCGGCCCTCGCATGCCGCGGCCGTGATGGAGCTCGGCTACGACGCGGTGCTGCTCAACACCGCCGTCGCCAGGGCCGGCGATCCCGTTGCCATGGCGGCGGCCTTCGGCAAGGCGGTCGAGGCCGGCCGCGAGGCCTATTGCGCCGGCCTGCTCGAGCCGCGCGACATGGCCGTTCCCTCCACCCCCGTCATCGGCATGGCAGCATTCTCATGAAGCTCGATCCGTTTTACCTGATCGTCCATTCCGCCGCTTGGATCGAACGTCTGGTGCCGCTCGGCGTGAAGCTGGTGCAGCTGCGCATTAAGGACCAGGACGAAGCTTCGCTGCGCCGAGAAATTCGCGCCTCGAAGGCAGTCTGTGACAGCCACGGCTGCCAGCTCATCGTCAACGATTACTGGCGTGTTGCGATCGAGGAAAATTGCGATTTCGTTCACCTCGGCCAGGAAGATCTGGCGGAGGCTGATGTGAAGGCGATCCGCAGGGCGGGCGTGAGGCTGGGCCTCAGCACCCACGACGGCGCCGAACTCGAAACAGCGCTCCAAGCCGAGCCGGACTATGTCGCGCTCGGACCGATCTACCCGACCATTCTCAAGGCGATGAAATGGGCTCCGCAGGGGCTGGACCGCATCGCCGCCTGGAAGCAGCGCTTAGGCGATATTCCGCTTGTGGCCATCGGCGGGCTCACCGTCGAGCGCGTTGCCGGTCTCTTCGCCCACGGCGCCCAAAGTGCGGCGGTCGTCAC
>NZ_RZSR01000297.1:0-6010 GCF_004023265.1 Mesorhizobium sp. M1A.F.Ca.IN.020.06.1.1 | reverse complement strand
CCGCGAGGTCGTGGGAAACATAGACTCCCGCTATCCCGCCCGCCTTCATCACCGACTTGAATGCTTTGAGCACGTCGATCTGGGTCGTCACGTCGAGTGCGGTCGTCGGCTCGTCGAAGATGACCAGCTTGGGATCGCCGATCAGCGCCATGGCGGCCGCCAGCCGCTGCAATTGCCCGCCTGAAACCTGGTGCGGATAACGGGCGCCGATACCGTCCGGATCAGGCAGCGACAAGGCCCGGAACAGCTCGACCGCGCGCTTTCGCGCCTGCTCGGGTGGCATCAGGCCGTGGATGCGCGTGACTTCGATCACCTGCTCCATGATGGTCGACGAGGGGTTGAAGGCGGCGGCGGCGCTTTGCGGAACATAGGCGATGTCGGTGCCGCGCAACCTGGCGCGTTCCCGCTCGGTAAGCGCAGCCATGTTCTTGCCGTTGACATTGATCTCGCCGCCAGTAATCCGGCAGCCGGGCCGCGCATAGCCCATGAGGGAGAGCGCCACCGTCGTCTTGCCGGAGCCGCTCTCGCCGATCAGGGCGACGATCTCGCCATCGGCGATGTCGAGGCTGACGCCCTTGATGATTTCGACCAGACGTCCGGCGTCGGTCTTTGCCTCGATCCGAAGGTTTCTGACCTCGACGAGATTGGTCATGCGTCCCGGTCCCTGATCTTCTGCGGCAGGTTGTCGATTAAGAGGTTGACGCTAATGGTCAGGCTGGCGATCGCCAGCGACGGCACGATGACGGCCGGGGCCGCGAAGGGCAGGCCGCCGATGTTCTCGCGCACCAGCGCGCCCCAGTCGGCTAAAGGCGGCTGCAGACCGAGCCCGAGGAAGGACAGGCCGGAGAGCAAAAGCACGATGAAGACGAAGCGCAGGCCGAAGTCAGCAAGCACAGGCCGGATGATGTTCGGCAGGATCTCGGAGCCGATGAGATAGATAGTGCTCTCGCCGCGGACGCGGGCGACGGTCATGAAATCCATGGTGTTGATGTTGACGGCAAGCGCCCGCGCGAAGCGGTAGGCGCCCGGGATGTAGATGACGGCGAGCGTCAGGATCAGCACCGGGATCGATGAGCCGACCGCGGCGACGACAACAAGGCCGAACAGCTTGCTGGGGATGGAGTTCATGGCGTCGAGGAAGCGGCTGAGGCAGGTATCGAACCAGCCGCCGGTGACGGCCGCGATCATCCCCAGCACGACCCCTGAAAAGCAGGCGATCGAGACGGCGGCAAGCGATATGCCGACGGTGTAGCGTGCTCCCATGAGAACCCTGGAGAGCATGTCACGCCCTAGATAGTCCGAGCCGAGCCACAGGCCCTGGCGCATCGGGCCGAAATAGTCGTCGTCGACGATATCGCCGATCGGATGGGGAATGATGTAGGGCGCGAAGATCGCGACCAGCGTCCACGCCAGAATGACCAGCGAGGCCACGACGCCCACGAGGTTGTAGCTGTGGCCCAGGAAGGACCGTCGGGAGGATGCCGCGCGCGCCACTGTCATCTGAGCCTCGGGTTGGACATGATGGCGACGATGTCGGCGGCCGTGATGAGCAGGAGATAGCCAAGGCAGAAGATCATCGCGCAGCTCTGGATCAGCGGCAGGTCGCGGGTCGCGACCGCATCGACCATCAGCTTGGCGATGCCGGGATAATTGAAGATCGTCTCGACGATGATGACGCCGCCGACCAGATAGGACAACGAGAGCGCGACCGCGTTGACGATCGGCCCAAGCGCGTTCGGAAGGGCGTGCTTGAGCACCATGCGGCTGCGCGAGGCGCCTTTGAGAAGCGCCATCTCGACATAAGGCGTTGAGAGCGTTTCGATCACCGCGGCGCGCGTCATGCGGATCATTTGGGCCGAGATGACGAAGGTGAGGGTAATCACCGGCATCGAATAGATGCGCACGAGGTCGGCAAGCGAGTGCGCCTCGTTGACCGAAGACAACGCCGGCAGCCATTTCAGATAAACGGCAAAGAGCAGGACGGCGAGGGTCGCGACCATGAATTCCGGCACGGAGATCACGCCGATCGAAAGCACGGTGACGGTGCGGTCGTAGACGGAGCCGCGCAACATGGCGGCGGTGATGCCGAGCGTCAGCGCCAGCGGCACCGAGATCAGCGTGGTGATGCCGGCGAGCTTCATGGTGTTGACGAAGCGCCCGCCGATCAGGGCCGCGACCGGCATTTCGTTGGCGTAGGAGGTACCGAGATCGCCGTGGAGCAGACCGACAAGCCAACGCAGGAAGCGCAGGATCGCCGGATCGTTGAGATGCATGGCCTCGCGCAGGCCGGCGACCGCCTCGGGCGTCGCCGCCTGCCCAAGCAGGATCGACGCCGTGTCGCCCGGCAGCATGCTGGTGGCGAAGAACACGGCGAACAGGACGATCAGAAGGGTGACGATCGCGATCGCCAGCCGCTTCAGCACGAGGTTTAGAACCCCAGACTTCATGGAAGCTCCCTGCGGTTGCGTTCGGCCAAACAATCTTGCGCAATGCAGTGCAGGGGACCGGCTGACCGGTCCCCTGCAGGCGCCTCTTAGGCTTCGAGCCAGAGGTATTCCGCCATTGCGTACCCCATCATGCCACCGAGCGGGTTCGCCTCCAAACCCTTCACCTTGCTGGAGAGGGCATCGACGTTGGAGATGTAGGCCGGGATGATGGTGCCTGCTTCCTCGGAGATCATGGTCTGCATCTGCCCGTAGATCTCCTTGCGCTTGGCCTGGTCGAGGAGGCCGCGCGCCTCGACGAGCAGCTTGTCGAACTTCTCGGACTTGTACTGGCTTTCGTTCCAGGGCGCGTTGGAGGCGTAAAGCAGCGAGAACAGGATGTCCGGCGTCGGGCGCGGATTGATGTTGCCGAAATGGACAGGCGCCTTGAGCCAGTAATTGTCCCAGTAGCCGTCGGATGGGACCCGCTGAACGTCGAGCTTCATGCCGATTTCCGCGCCGGCGGCCTGGATGATGACCGCCATGTCGATCGACGAGGTCGCGGCGTCCGAGGCGACCACCGGAATGGACTGGCCGAGCAGGCCCGCCTTCTTGAAGTGGAACTTCGCTTTGTCCGGATCGAAAGTCTTCGGCTTGAGGTCCGCATTGTGGAAGATGTTCGCCGGCGAGACGGGCTGGTCGTTGCCGATTTCGCCGAGGCCGCGCAATGCCGATTTCACGATCTGCTCGCGGTTGACGAGGTATTTCATGCCGGTCACGAAATCGGCCTTGCTGCCCGGATCCATGTCGAGCCGGATGTTGAGGTCCGTATAGTTGCCCGAGGTCGTCTTCGACAGTTCGAAGCCCTGCTGGCTCTGCAGCAGCTTCATTGCGCGCGGATTGATCGCGGCAGCAAAATTGATATCGCCGGAAAGCAAGGCGTTGACCCGGGCGCTGTCGTCGCTGATGGCGATGAATTCGAAGGAGTCGAGATAGGGCTTGCCCGACTTCCAGTAGTTCTTGTTCTTGGTGACGACCGAACGGACGCCCGGTTCGAACGTCTGCAGCACGAAGGCGCCTGTGCCGTTGCCCTTGGAGAAGTCGGTGGTGCCGTCGGCCACGATCATGAAGTGGTGCAGCGCCAGGATGGTCGGAAGGTCGGCATTCGGATCGGCCAGGGTGATTTCGACCGTCGATTTGTCGACCGCCTTGAAGCCGGTCATCTGTGCGGCGATCTTGGCGACCTTGGAGCCGACCGCCTTGTCGAGATGGCGCTTGAGCGAGAAGACGACGTCGTCAGCCGTCAGGTCCTTGCCGTCGTGGAAGGTGACGCCCTTGCGCAGCTTCACCGTCCAGGTCTTTGCGTCTTTGCTGTCGATGCTTTCGGCCAGTTCCATCTGCGTCTTGCCATCCTTGTCGAGGAAGGTCAGACGGTTATAGAGCGAGCAACACCGGACATAGTCGGTGGAGAGCGATGCCTTTGCCGGATCGAGCGTGTCGGCCGTCGATGACGACCAGCCGGCCGCCTTGAAGTTTCCGCCGGAGACCGGCGTGGCGGCGACGGCCTGCGTGGCACGGCCAAGCACAACGCCGCCCGCGGCAACCGCGGCGCCGCCCGCCAGCAGCATCTTGAGGAGTTCGCGGCGGCTCGCGCCTCGCCGGATGGCGTTTTCGACCATCGCATCGTCTGCTCCGGTCCAGTTGGTGATCTTGTCGGTCATGTCATTCCCCTTTCGTTGGTTGGGCAGGACGCGCGTCTTGCTGCGGCTTTGCCGGGCTTGGGTTCAGGTTCGTTCTTTCATGCTCTCCCGCACGGCCGCCGCAAATGCGGCCATCGAGGTGAAGTGGTAGTCCGGCACGGTGAAGCGCTCGGGCTCGATCGTGCCGCCATAGCCCTTCTGGGCATGACGGCGCTCGATCCAGCAGTTGGTCATGCCGAGCGCCCGGGATATGCCGATGTCGTGATGCTGGCTTTGCGCGACGTGCAGGATGTCGTCCTTGCTGTCGCCGCGCGACGCCACGAAATCGAAGACTTTCTGGAAAAAGGCGGGATCCGGTTTTTCCGTGCCGGTATCGTCGGCAGTGAAGGTGGCAAAAAAGGGCGATCCGAGCTGCTTCTCGAAATGGTCGAGAGCCCAGCGCCGGGCATTGGTCATGGCAATCAGCTTATGAGACGTCGCAAGGTCGGCCAGCGCCGCCCTGCTGTCGGAGAAGCCCTGCCAGACGCTGGCCGAGTCCCGCAGGCGGGCGCCGTATTTCTCCTCGGCCGGCAGGCCGAGCCGCGGTGCGATGACCATGTAGACACGTGCGAGATCGTCGGGGAACAGGTTCGCATCGGGCGTGTAGCGGGCCTGCCGGTAAAGGGCCAGCGCTTCTTCGCCGTCGATTGAGACACCGGCGTCCGCAGCGATCCCGGCCAGGCAGGTCGTTATGCCGCCTTCGAAGTCGATCAGCGTGCCGACCACATCGAAGGTCATGTATTTGAATTCGCTAAAGCCCCTGGCCAAGACTGGCTCTCCTCTGCGCGCGGCCGAATTACTGATGCTGAACAGAACAAAATTCCGTGCTGTCCGGGGCGTCGGCCTTTTTCAAAAGCCCGGAAATCCGGGCTTTCTGGCCTTGTCTTAAAAAGCAGTCTGGCACTTCCCCCGCGCTGGATTCGCCGAAAAGGCGCGAGGTAGCGGCACAAAATTGCGAAATCGTCTGCCGCGGCGATATTTCGAGATGCGAAAAATGCGTCGCCCTTCATGCAAGCGCCCGGCGGACATCGGCGTCGTCCAGCGTCTGGTCCAGCGTCCGGCGCGTGCGCTCGATGATCGCATCGATGTCGCCGTCGGTGCAGCAGAGCGGTGGGGCGTAGCCGAGAACCCCATGCGCGAAGGCGCGGATGATCAGGCCATTGTCCCACGCCCTGTCGAAGACGCGCCGCGCCGGCATGGCCGAGGCCGGAAGCGGCGTTTTCTTCTTTTTGTCGACCACCAGCTCGATGGCGGCAAGCATGCCGCGACCCCGCACATCGCCGACCAATGGATGGTCGCTTAAGGCAGACAGGCCCGCTATCAAGCGCGCGCCCGCCCTGGCGCCGTTCTCCAGAAGGCCTTCCTCATAGAGCTTCAGCACCTCGAGCGCGACGGCGGCGCTGACCGGATGGGCGGAATAGGTGTAGCCGTGGCCGACGGCCGAGGCGCCTGCGCCATCGGCGATGACGTTATAGACATGATCGGCCATCAAGACAGCGCCCATAGGGACATAGCCTGAGGTCAGGCCCTTCGCGGTGGTCATGAAGTCGGGAACGATATCCTCCTCCGTGCAGGCAAACAGGGGGCCGGTGCGGCCGAAACCGGTGATCACCTCGTCGGCGATGAAGAGGATGCCGTATTCACGGCAGAGCTCGCGCATCGCCTTGATCCAGCCTTTCGGCGGGACGATAACGCCACCCGAGCCCTGGATCGGCTCGGCGTAGAAGGCGGCGACCCGCTCCGGCCCGACCTCCTCGATCTTCGCCTTCAGCGCGGCGAGCGATGCGGCGATGATCGCGTTCGGGTCATCGCCAACCGGATTGCGATAGGGATAGGGCGAGGGGATCT
>NZ_RZSR01000296.1:0-6019 GCF_004023265.1 Mesorhizobium sp. M1A.F.Ca.IN.020.06.1.1 | reverse complement strand
CAGCAAAACCGGCACGCCGGGATCGATTTCGGCGCCGATGGCAAGCGGACCGAGGTCAAGCGCCGAAACGACAGCGCCTGATGTCTCACCGCCGGCGACAACAAGTCGATTGATGCCCGACTTAACCAGCTGGCTGGCCGTGCTTGCGAAAAGATGATCGAGCGTTTCGGCCACCTTCTCGCGCCCGAAACGCGCCTGGATCGCCTTCACCTCATCTGGGGTGCCGGAAGAATAGACCAATGGTTTCCTGCCCTGGTTAGCAAGCAGGAATGACGTCAGGTCTTCGACCGTAATCGAACCGTCCATCACAGCGGCGACGTCGATGGCAAGCGCCGGATGGTTTGTGCGATGAATCTGGACCTGCTCGCGGGTTGCTCCGGAGCAGCTTCCTGCCAGGATTGCATCCGGTCCGTCGACGACGGTCACGCCCGGGCGCGCACCGGCAATCAGACCCTGCTCGATGAAGTTCGCGGCAAGGCCGAGCGCGATGCCCGAACCACCGGTGACAAGGCGATGCGATGCCGCCGCTCGAGCGATGGCGACAAGATCGTCATCGGCGATTGCATCGACGATAATGAGCGTGCGGTTCTGCGCCCCATGTTCCTTAAGGACTGCATCGATGGCGGATGGGCCTTGCCGAACGGTCTCGAGATCGACGTGGCCGACATCGGTCGTCGTTTGAAGCCGGAGCCAGCGGCGTATGTCGGCATCCGTCATCGGATTGAGCGGATGGTTCTGCAGGCCGGATTCGTTGAGAAGCCGATCCTTCACGAAGAGATGGCCCTGATAAACCGTCCGGCCGGCCCCAGGAAATGCCGGGCAGGCAACCACGCCCTTGGCTCCCAGCGCCGCGGCAAGTGACTCGGCGACAGGGCCGATATTTCCGGCTGGCGTGGAATCAAAGGTGGAGCAGTATTTGAAGACGATCTGCCGGCAGCCTTGGTCGAGGAGCCAGCGCAGGGCTGCAAGCGACTGTCGGATGGCCTCGCCGGCTTCGATCGACCGACTCTTCAGGGCGATGACGCCTGCTTCGACCTCCACAGCCGCCTTTTCAGCGGGGATGCCCAGATATTGAACGGTTCTGAAGCCGCCCTCCCCCGGCAGGCCCTTTGCGAGTGTATTTGCAATGTCACTCGCTCCAGTGAAATCGTCTGCAATGACGCCGACAAGCATGATTTTCCCAGCCTCTCTTTCGGCAGCCCTTCCACCAGTCGACAGTCAGGCGAGAAGCATTCTCAGTTTTGCGACCGCGGCGTCCGGACTGGTCAGCACCGGAATCCTCGTTACGGCTTCGACAGATTTGCGGGCGCGAGCTGTCGAAAAATGAGCAAGCGTTATCGCATCGAAGCCGGAAAGCGAGGCAGCCTTTTCCGTTACGAGCCGATTGTGCCTTTCGATGTCTCCAGCCCTTATCGCCTCGATCGCGCCTTCCGCCAGGAAGCCGGTGAGCGAAGCGCCCGGATTGATCTTGTCGGCTTCCTCGCGAAACTCCTGCTCCATGCCTTCGCGCGCCGGCGCAAAAGTGTAGATCATGGCTGTCTTCCCGCCGCGCCGGATGGCGCTTTCAAACATCGCTTCATTGGGCTTGAGCACTGGGAACCTCGCCTCGGCGGCTGCAATCTCGATCGCCCTGGAAAAGGCCGAGCAGGTAAACAGGACGGCATCGCTGCCCATCAGTTCCGCGTACCGGGTCAAGGCGACAAACCGTTCGACCAGGTCGTCGGATATGTCCTTCGATTTCGCGCGGTCGGGACTGAGACTGTCTTCGAGCAGGTTGACAGCTTCAGCCTCTGGCCAACCGGCTTCGAAAGCCTCGCGGATCGGCTCCATTGCGATAGGCGTGGCGTGAATGAGCGTTATGCGGGGACGTGCTGGCACTGTGATCCTCACAAAGTGAGAGAAACCGGCGGCGATTGGAGGGGCGCAGCGCCGGCTACTGTGCCGCAAAGACCCAAACGCTTTCGGCTGGAATTGTGGCCCAGACCTTACCCGGAGCGAGCCGGCGTGTGCCGTGAGCCTTTGCCACCAGGTCGCCCCGGCGCAAGCGATACTCCCACTTGTCGCCCAGATAGATGCTGTCATCGAGCATCATCTCGACGCTTTCGTTACTCTTTTCGTCCGAAACCGCGATCTGCTCGACCCTGATGACCGCGCGCGCTTTTTCGCTTCCCTTGACCATTGCGTCACGAACCGTTCCCGGGATTTGCCACCCGTCTCCGGCAAGCACAGCTTTGTTGCCGTCCAGCGCTCGTACTGTCCCGCTCAGTATGTTGTTGGCGCCCAGGAAGTCGGCGGCGTAGAAACTGTTGGGGTTCGAATAGATCTCCTGCGGACCGCCTTGCTGAACGATCCTTCCATCCTGGAGCAGGAGGATGTTGTCGGCCGCCGCAAGCGCCTCGTTCTGGTCGTGGGTGACGAGAATGGCGCAAATCCCCAGATCGAGGATGAGCTTGCGGATCCAGTAACGGGCCTCCTCGCGCAGCTTCGCGTCAAGGTTCGACAAGGGTTCATCGAGAAGCAGGACGCGCGGCTCGTAGACGAGAGCCCGGCAGATGGCTACGCGCTGTTGCTGTCCACCAGACAGCTGTGAAGGAAAGCGGTCGGCGAGCTGACCAAGCCCGAGCCTTTCAAGGATGGCCTGGACCCGCGTTGCTATTTCAGCCGAGGGAATGCCGCGAAGCTTCAATCCGTATCCGACATTGTCGCGAACCGATCGATGCGGCCACAGCGCATAAGACTGGAACACCAGCCCGATGTTGCGCTGCTCGGGCGGCCAGGCGATCTTTTTGTCGCCGTCGAGCACCGTCTTGCCGCCAATGACGATCTGACCGATTTCGGGTTGTTCAAGACCGGCGATGCAGCGAAGCAAGGTCGTCTTTCCGCTTCCCGAGGCGCCGAGCAAGGCGACGATTGATCCCCGTTCGGCGGTAAACGAAGCACCTTTCAGGATCTGCAGTCCGCCCAGCCATTTCTGGACGTTGTCGACAACGAGTTCAATCATGAATGCGGGCTCCCAATCGAAGCGCGAGCGCAAGGCCTGCGCCGGTCAAAATGATGCTGATCAAAGCCAATGCCGCGATCGTGTTCATGGCGCCCGTCGTCAGGAGCGAAACCATCAACGAGCCGATCACTTCCGTTCCGGCGCCCATCAGGTAGACGCCCGTGGCGTATTCGCGCAGGAAGATGATCATGATCAACGCCCATGCGCCGGCCAGTCCTGGACGAACAATCGGGACCACGACATCGCGCCAAGTGCGCCCGATCGTGGCTCCGATGGTGCGCGCCGATTCTTCGAGCTCCGGCGCGACCTGGATGAGAGTGCCCTGCAACAGCCGCAATCCGTAGGAAAGGCCGACGACCACATAGGCGGCAAAGAGGCTGATCAGGGTCGGTCTCAGCGGCGTCAGGAGCGGCACGAAAAGGAACACCCAAAAGAAGGCCAGGCCAACCACCAGCCCCGGCAGCGCTCGCGGCAACAGGATCACATAGTCGAGGACCGTGTTGGAAAGGCCGCGGTTTCGATGCCCTGCCAGACCAATGAGCAGATAAATGCCGACAGCCAGCCCGCCGCCCACCACCGCCAGGATGACGGTGTTGATCATGCCTCGCACCAGGCTTGGCACCGCCAACAGGCCACTGAAGTTCGCCAACGTCAGATGCTCATTCAGATTGACGCCTTCGCCCCAGGCGTTGACCAGGGCGCGCAGGGTAATGCCACCGATAGGCAGAAGCACGGAAACGAACAGCCACACTCCGATGATGCTGAGCGCCACTGCCTGGCCGTTGCGCCCAAGCTTGAGAGTTGCCACGCGCGAGCCTTTGCCGCCGAGCGCGGCGTAGCGACGGGCATTGCGCAGAAGCCTGCGCTGCGTCCACACCAGCGGCAGCGTAAACACCAGCAGCACCACGGCGACCACGGCCATCAACTGGTAGGTCGGCGTGCCGAACAGCGTCGTCAGCTTATAGATGTAGGTGGTCAGCACCATGATCCCGTTCGGGTCCCCCAGGACCAGCGGGATGCCGAACAATTCGAAGCCGAGGAGCACATTGAGCGACGCCGCGAATACCAGCGACGGCAGCACCATTGGCAGCGTCACGTCGCGTGAAACCTGCCAAATCGACGCCCCGCAACTGCGGGCCGCTTCTTCGAGGTCCGATGGCAAATTGCGCATGGCGGACGAAACGTAAAGATAGACGTGCGGCACATGGCTGAGTCCGGCGATGACGATCATCCCCGGCAGGCCCTGAATGTTCCAGGGGACAAAGCCGATGATGTCGCGAACCGCCAGGGACAGGAACCCCGTCGGTCCGACCGAGACCGTGTAGCCGAAGGCCAGCACGATTGACGAAATGAACATCGGCACGAGAACGAGTATCTCGAGCAGCCGCTTGAATTTGATGTCGGTTCGCGTGATCAGGAAGGAAAGAAGGCCACCCAGGGGCACCGCGATCGCAACCATGCCGAATGCGAAGAGCGCGGTGGTGCCTAGCGCCTTGTAGAAACTGCGGTCCGTGAAGACGTAGGCGTAGGCGGCGAAACCGAAGCGAGCGCGCGCGCTGAAGAAGGGGGCGCTTAGGAAGCTCTGATAGACGATGAGCCCCACAGGCGCCAGCACGGCGAGCGCCAGCAACCCAATTACGATTGTCCGATACCAGTAGGCATCGCCCACGAGCGGCATCTTGGCCGGAACCAGTCGAGCTACCGCCTGATCTGGCCCAACACTTATGCTCGCATTCTCAGCTTGAATGGACATGGCGGTTCGTCCCTGCAACGGCCTGAAAGGGCTCTCCGACCATGCGCGGCGGGGAGCCCAGGATGGGTCAGCGGCCAATCGCTGCCTTCCAGTCATTCAGAAACTGAACGCGCTTGGCCGGCTCCATGTATTCGACCAGGCCCTCGTCCACGGCGATCGGCTTCAGCCCGCCTCCGACACGTTCGTTCAGCGTATCGATGTTGAGGCCGGCCGACACATCCTTGCGAACCGAAGGAAGCCCCCCTTCAGCCAGCGCCGTCTGGCCGTCCTTGGAAAGCATGAAGTCGACGAAAAGCTTGGCTGCGTTCGGATGAGGCGCGTCTTTCACGATCAACGCCAATCTCGAGAACGCCGGCGTATAGTCGCTTGCAAAGTGCACGCCGAGATTGGGACTCTCTTTGACCCAATTCAGCGCATAGGAGCCGATTATATTGATGGCGATCACGTTCTCGCCGGACACCACGGTTTCCTTCATGCCGCCTGAACTCGAATAGAGCTTGGCACCGTCTTCTCCCATCGCCTTGGCCAGATCCCAAAAATCCTTTCTTTTGCGGGCATCATTGGAATCATGCAGGAACCCTGAGCCACTTTTTTCAGGATCGAAGGTTGCGACCTTGCCCTGCAATTCGGCCTTGTTGTCCTTCAAAAAGGCGATCATGTCGGAATAGGTCTTCGGCAGTTTGTCGGCATTCAAAGCCTTGGTATTGTATATCGCCCCGATCGGTTCGACCGTTGTTGCGTAGAGGACGTTCTTGTAGTTCGCCCAGGCTGGCAGGTTCGCGGCTTCCGGCGACACATATTCGGAACCGTAGCTATCCATGATCAGCGTCATCTGGAGATCCATTGCCGAGCTCCAGACGATGTCGGCGGTCGTCTGTCCTGCCGCCGCTTCCGAAATGACCTGATTGTAAGCCCCGTTGGTACCGAGGTCATTATAGGCGATCTTGATGCCGTACTTCGCCGTGAAGGCGTCCTGCAGCTTTTGCGACTGTGCGGCGTCAGTGGAGGTATAGATCGACACCGTCCCTTCCGCCTTTGCCGCTTCGATCAGCTTGGCATAGTCCGCCGGGTAGCCGGCCGGGACGTCCTGGGCAGCAGCCGACAACACCATCGCCGCACTGATGGCGGTGAACGAGCCGAGGCGGCTGAGCTTGCGCGATACGAATGTCATGTCATGGTTCTCCCTGGTTGCGCCCGACTTGCTCCTCCGGGCGGGCCTCCGGCTCATTGCCGGAGGGATTCACGAAAGATTGGTTTTATGTGCC
>NZ_RZSR01000295.1:0-6021 GCF_004023265.1 Mesorhizobium sp. M1A.F.Ca.IN.020.06.1.1 | reverse complement strand
GCCGGCAGCGGCGCCACAGCGAACTTGCCCTTGATCGGTGAGGTCTCGCTGTTGCCGAGCGCATAGGCATAGGGCCAGTTGCGCATGAAGACGGCATTGCCGGTCTGCCAGACGCCGCGCGATTCCTCTTCCTGGTAAGCGAGCACGCCCGGCGGCGCAATGGTGCCGATCCAGCCCTTGACCATGTCGAGCGCGGCCGCGGCTTGTCGATTGTTGATGGAGACCGTGCCGTTGGGCTCGATGATCTGGCCGCCGCCATTCGACCTCACCCATTCGAGCGCGTCGCAGGTCAGCCCCTCATAGGCGTTGCCCTGGAAGACGAAACCCCACAGGTCCTTGTTGCCGGCGGTGCGCTCCTTGTCCATGACGAGCTTGGCGGTGTCGGCCAGTTCCTGCCAGGTGGTCGGCACCTTGGCGCCATATTTGTCGAGCAGATCCTTGCGGTAATAGAGTGCCGGCGCGTCGGTGAAGATCGGCAGCGCCACCAGCTTTCCGTTCACGGTCTGCGACTGGATGATCGACGGGAAGTGCTCGGCCACGATATCCCTGGTCGCCGCAGTGAGATCGACGAGTTGGCTGGCAAGCTGCGGCGCCCAGATCACGTCGGTCTGGTAGACGTCGATGTCGCTGTTTCCCGCCGCGAGCCACAATCTGAACTGACCGAACTGGTCGGTGCCCGACGGCGGTATCACCACGATGTCGACCTTGTTGCCGCTCCGCTTCTGGTAGCGGTCGAGTATCTCGCGCAAGACCTTGATGCCGTTGCCCGTGTCGCCCGACACGATCGACAGCTCGACCGCGCGAGCCGGCGCCACCGCGAGCATCGCGCCGACGGCAAGTGCGAGGAATGCGCGGTAAAATTTCATGCTGGTGGGCCTCGCCTCGGAACCGTCCACGCGGACCTTGCCGCGTCGGCTGATGATGACCCTCCGCCCGCATTGAATGCGGAGCGACGCTTCGGGGTTCCCGACATGGCCATCGGGGACGGGCCGCGAGGGGACTGACCCGAGTCACTCGGTTAAGGGAGATCTCGCGATTGGCCGCACGCCCAAAGCGGGCGGGCTCCGAAACCCGCCGCCCCGGAGCCCGCCTTGGAGTGGCTGACGCATGCCGGCACAGCCCCTCCGACGCCTTGCCAGCGTCGATCCGCCGATCGGCCGCCCTGCACCACGACGCATTAGCATGCCCTAACGTCAGCTTGTGTGAAGCGGTTCACAATGCGCCCCGCATTCGGTTGTGCCGCCGCAGGCAAATGCCGCGAAGCGTTACCCTTCCCACGCCACTGGGAGCATGTCGAGCCGCTCGTAAAGCCTGAAGGCGGCGGGGTTCTTCACCGTGTTGGTCTTGAGGTCGACATGGGCTGCACCCCTGTCGCGGAAAGTCAGGAACACGTGCCGCATCAGCGCCTCGCCGATGCCGTGCCTTCGCGAGTCCGGATGAACCGCCAGATCCTTGACGAAGCCCGACGCCCAGCAAAGCGCGGCGCCCGCCAGCAGCCCCTTGCCGTCGATGACGAGGCAACAGAGGCCCGGATCGAACTCGGCATCGTCTGAGATGCGCGGCCACCATTCGTCGAGCGGACCTTCGGCGCCGTCGTCGAATGCCTCTTCCAGCAGCGCGTGCAGGGCCTGCGCATCCCTGTGCTCGAACGGGCGCATGACGAAGCCTTCCGGCCAATGCGGCGCGGTCAGCGCATCATCGAGAAGCTTGCGAAGGCGGACATCGTTTGGGGTCGGCGGCCGGCGGCTGTCAGTGTCACGCATGCAACTGCCCCAAAGACCGATGGGACGCGCCTCGTTGCCGGCGCTCAGGCGCCTGGCTGCAGGCGGCGGCGGTCGACGCCGAGACCCGTTTGATCGAGCAGGCCCTTGCGCTTGGCGTCGTAATAATAGCCCGTCTGATAGAGCTGGTCGGCCCGCTTGGCATTACCGCCCGAGACCAGCCAGGCGCCGCGCAGGTATTTGACAGCGTATTTGAGATTGGTTTCGGCGTCGAACAGGCCGGCTGCCGGCCCGTCATAGCCCATGCCGCGTGCGGTCGCGTGCTTGATCTGCATCAGTCCCCAATGACCGTGATTATAGGCCTTCGGATTGAAGGTGCTCTCGCGGTTGACGACATGGCGCACCAGATCGACCGGCACTTCGTAGATCGCCGAATATTTCTCGATCAGCCGCTCGATCTCGGCGCGCGGACCTGTGGCATGCTGTTCGGGCTGGCCCGGTTGGGCAAGCAGCGCCGGGTTCTGCGGCATCACATAGGCGACCTGCTGCACGCCCGGCATGGGAGCCACCTTCGCTGATTGGCCGGTGACCGGCATGGCAACAGCGGCGCTCTTGTAGGCGGCGGCCTGCTTGAGCGCACCGGGGCCGGTCGGCGATGCGCCGGCCAGCAGCACCGGCGGCGGCGGAAACTGCCCGGCGACGGGTGTCGAGCCGGCGAACGCGGCAGGTTGCGCCGGCGGCGGAAGGGCGGCGCCGGGTTGCGCCGGCGGCGGCAACGGCGCACCAGCCGTCGTCGCGCCAGGCGCCGTCGCCCCAGGTGCCGTCGCCAGGGCCACGGCATCGCCGGTCAGCGCCGCCGTTTGCACCTGAGCGAGGCCGGAAGGCTCCGGCAGCACAGCAACGGTTTCGGGCAGCGCGATGGTCGGTGTGTCGTCCTCGGCGGCCGGCGTCGATGCCGCCGCAAGCGCCGGCGAGGGTTTCATCTGTGAGGTCGAGGTACAGCCGCTGAGGCCGGCAGCGGCAACGAGCACGCCGATCGCGGTGAAGATGATTTTCGCTGCCAAGCCCTGCAGGTCCGATTGTCCGTTGTTGAAAAGTCCTTACACCAGCGATTCCAACCGGGCAATCAGGGCCAGTGTGCAGCTTTCGGGTGGCGAGACTCGAAGCAAACTGCGATATTGTTCCCCATCTGTACTGGAGATGTACCCGTTTTTCGCAGTTTGCGGAAAGGAGCGCACCCATGGAAAACGCATTGCCGATCACGGCCGGCCACGCAGTGTTAGAAACAGTGATCGGCTTCATGGGCATCGCCTGGAGCGAAAAGGGCCTGATCCGGCTCTGCCTGCCCGAGCGTAGCCGCGAAGCGGTCGAGCGCCGCCTGTTTCGCCATGCCGGCGTCTCTACCTCCACCGAACAGCCGCAATGGGTGGTCGAACTGATCGCCTCGATCAAGGCCTATGCGGCCGGGGAGGATGTCGATTTCTCCGGCGTGCCGGTCGATCTCGACGGCGTCGACGATTTCCGCCTCGCCATCTATGACGCTGCGCGCAAGCTCGGCTTCGGCGAGACCACCACCTATGGCGAACTGGCCAAGCGGGCCGGCCATGCCGGGCTTGCCCGCGAAACCGGTGCAGCCCTCGGCGCCAATCCGGTGCCGCTGGTCATTCCCTGCCACCGCATCCTTGCCGCGGGGGGCAAGATCGGCGGCTTCTCGGCTACTGGCGGCTCGGCCACCAAGGAGAAGATGCTGGCCATGGAAGGCGTGCGGGTCGGTCCGCCGCCGGCCGCTCAGGCATCATTCGCGTTCTGACACAGCTTGCCGAAAGGACTCTAATGGCGTGGGAAGATCCGCCGTCGGAAATGCCGGTCGAAGTCCGGCCGTTTGCAGATATAGACGGGGCAGGATTTAGTATCGGCGCTCGGCACATAGGCCCGCGCTCTCACCTCGCCCATGTTGCAGAAGCGCTCGTCCCGCACATAGCGGTCATAAAGCGGCAGTCCCGGCACGCGCGTCGACTGATAGCGCAGGATGACCGCGCCCTGCCTGGCGATCGTCGCCCGCACGCGGTCGCAGCTCATGCGCGTCGGGTCGTAGCGCGAGACGGCCTGCGCCTCGGCGGCCACCAACATCAGGCAGGCGGCAAGCAGAATTGTCCTCATGATCTTCTCCCGCAACAGCAAGCGCATCTTCCCTCCACAACGCATCCCCGGCTGCAAACCTTCCAAGCGCAGTGGGCTCCGTTGGACGCTATCGCGGCACATGCCGGTAACGCCATCTTGTTTTCGTTCGCGAACCATACTATATCCGGCGCATTGAATTTGGCCGATCGATCGGGCCGCGATCTTCGCGTTTGCTGACGTCTATCTCCAAAATTTCGATACCACCGGCCGGGCTTTGGTCCGGTCAAACGAAGCAAATGTGAAGGACTCTACATGGCAACTGGTACGGTTAAGTGGTTCAACGCCACCAAGGGCTACGGCTTCATCCAGCCCGACAATGGCGGCGCGGACGTTTTCGTCCACATCTCCGCCGTCGAGCGCGCTGGCATGACCACCCTCGTTGAAGGCCAGAAGATCAGCTTCGAGATCGAGCAGGACCGCCGCACCGGCAAGTCCGCTGCTGGGTCTCTGAGCAAGGCAGCCTGATTTGGCGCTGGCATTTTGCAGCCGGGCGTGATCGCCTGGCATTGCACAATGCGCCTAGTTAGCGACGCGCACCGGGCGAGAGCCTGGAGCGGGCGGCAAGTCACGGATGTACTGACGGTCGTGCGATAAGCGCGCCGGAGCGAAAGGACCCGACAAGCTGGAACAGCAGATAGCTGCCGGCCCGGCCCCAACGCTTCCGATCAGGCTACCGGCATAGGAAGGCGGGCATTGTCCCGCCTTTTTTGTTGCCTGAATTGGCAAGCCGCCGCCCGCGCTTGTGGTCCCACTTTGCTGCCGGCAAACTGCGTGACCAAAGGCCGTTCGCCGTACCGGCCGACAAGAACTTCACTTCGATGAGACCAATCCGCGACATCCATCCCTCCATTTCAAAAGGTGGGAGAGCTTTGGTCGGCGAGGATAGACGACACTTATCGGGCCTTGGCCCTCGAAAGCGCTGATGCTTCGACTGGATCTGGATCGGCACCCCATGCCGAATACGATCGTCTCATCAAATAGCCAGCATTCGGCGGCTGCAAAATGCTGCGGCATAGAAACAGACTACCCCACCCACTCGATCGGCACGCGCCCCTTGTCCGTCTCGACCCGCTTCAGCCACTCCACCACGGCCGGATAGGCGTCGAGCTGGAAACCGCCCATCTCGGCGGTGTGAGTGTAGGCATAGAGCGCAATGTCGGCGACGCTGTAGCTGGCGCCGGCAAAAAAGGCGTTCTGCTCCAGATGCTTGTTCATCACGCCGAGCGCCTTGTTGCCGCGCTCCAAGGTCAGCGCCAACCGTTCCGGCGTCGCATCCTTCGCCCTCTCGGGAAATGTGAGCAGCGCCTTGCGCACCGCGATATAGGGCTCGTGGCTGTACTGCTCGAAGAACAGCCACTGATACGCCAGCGCCCGCTCATATCTGTCGGCCGGCAGGAAGCGCGTGCCTTCGGCGAGATAGAGCAGAATGGCGTTGGATTCAGCGATGCGTCGGCCGTCGTCGAGCTCGAGCAGCGGCACCATCGCGTTGGGGTTCTTGGCGACATAGTCGGCCTTGCGCGTCTCGCCGGTGTGCGAGCTCACTTCGATGCGGGTGAAGGGAATGCCGAGCTTTGCCATCAACAGACGCGGCTTGTAGCAATTGCCGCTGTCAATCATGTCATAAAGGATCATGGCCCCTCTCCGCGCGCGACGAACGATTGGCAGCCTCTAACTCGCCTGTGCGGAGTTCATCCAGTGATTTGTTTTTGAGTGAAAGCATCAGCGGCGCTGATGCAAAGGCACTACCTTGTTGTCCATGCCGAGCAGCGCATCGATCGCCAGCGGCTCTTCGTTGAAGATGGTGCCGGCGAGCGCCGGGCGGGCGAGGTGATATCCTTGCAGGAGGTCGACGCCGCCATCGAGCGCGACGCGCAGATGCGTGGCATGCTCGATGCCCTCGACCAGCACCTTGGCGCCGCGGTCGTGCAGCGTCGAAACCAGCGGCCGGAAGAACCGCTCGGCGGCGGCATGGCGGCAGAACTCGGCGAACCAGCCGCCGTCGATCTTGACGATGTCGGGCGACAGCAGGCCGATGCGCGCTTCGGTCGAATGTCCGGTGCCGAAGTCATCGATGGCGATGCGGACACCGCCACGCCTCATCTCGCGCACGAGGCGGGCG
>NZ_RZSR01000294.1:0-6053 GCF_004023265.1 Mesorhizobium sp. M1A.F.Ca.IN.020.06.1.1 | reverse complement strand
AGCCAGCGGAAGGGCGCGCGGCCGCCCTGCAGCTTCAGCACAAGCGGCGAAGCGTCCGCCGAATTGGTGCCGAGGTCGACGCGAGCCCCGTCCGGCGGGAAGACGATGGTGGGCGCCGGTTCAGTCGGCGTTGCCTGCACCAGCCCGTCGGAGCCGGCGCCGAAGCGGGCGAGCGTCACCGGCAATTCTTCGCGTTTGGGATTGAAAAGACCCGGCGGCCGGCCGGGCAGCGGCACGCTGGCCAAACCCGAGCGGACAAAGCCTTCGAACAGAATGGGCGCGGCCGAAACATAGCCGGAGAGGCCAGGTACCGGGCCGGCGTCGGCACGGCCGACCCAGACGCCAAGCACATAGCGGCCGTCGAAGCCAACCGACCAGGCATCGCGATAGCCGTAAGATGTGCCGGTCTTGTAGGCGATGCCGCGCTGGGCCGCACCTTCGGGCGGCTTCACGCCGGACAGGATGTCGTCGATCTGCCAGGCGGCCTGGTCGTCGAGGATGGTGGCGGTGACGCGCCCGGCATTGGCCGGCTCGGTGCCGTCATGCAGCGTGTGCATCTTGCCGCCATTGGCGAGGCCGGTATACAGCTGCACCAGGTCGCGCAAAGTCACGCCGGCGCCGCCGAGGCCGATCGCCAGCCCGGGCGCCTCGTTGAGCGGCAGGACCAGGTTGACGCCGGCCTGGCGGAAGCGCGCCGTGAGCCGCGCGGGACCAACTGCGTCCAGCACCCGGATCGCCGGCACGTTGAGCGACAGCTGCAGCGCCTGCCTGATGCTGACGTCGCCTTGGTAGCCCATGTCGAAATTCTTCGGCCGGTAGCCGCCAAAGTCGGCGGGGCTGTCCTCGATGATCGTCTCCTGCGCCACCAGGCCTTGCTCGAAGGCAAGCCCATAGATGAACGGCTTCAGCGTCGAGCCGGGCGAGCGCACTACTTTGGTCATGTCGATCCAGCCGGATCGGCTGGCGTCGAAGAAATCGGCTGAACCGACTTCGCCAAGAATGTCGCCGGTGCGGGCATCGGCCATCACCATGGCGACGGAAAGCTTTGGGCCGAGCTTCCTGGCGGCCTCTTTCGCCACCTGTTCCAGCCCTTGCTGAACACTGCGGCGGATGGTGAGTTGCAGCGGCTTGCCGGGTTGAGCCTTGGGCAGCATGGCGTAGGACGCATGCGCGGCCAATGCCGGCAGCTTGCGGCGCAGGCCGGAGACGTCGTCGAGCGCGGCGCGCGCTGCCTCTCGTTCGTTGAGCAGACCGGCCGAGACCATGCGGGTGAGCACGCGGTCGCGCGCGGCATGCGCGATGTCGAGATTGCGGTCTGGCCGGCGCTTTTCCGGCAACTGCGGCAGCGCGACCAAAAGTGCTGCTTCCGATACGGTCAGCCGCTTCGGCTCCTTGCCGAAATAGGCGAGCGAGGCGGCGCGCACACCTTCCAGGTTGCCGCCATAGGGCGCCAGCGTCAGGTAGCGCTCGAGGATTTCGCGCTTGGACAAACGCCGCTCGATCTGGATGGCGCGCAGGATTTGCCTGGCCTTGGAGGCGAGGCTGCGGCTGTCGCGCGGCTCGATCAGACGGGCAAGCTGCATCGAGAGCGTCGAGCCGCCGGAAACGATGTGGCCGCTGGTGGCGAACTGCCCGGCGGCGCGACAAAGCGCCAGCATGTCGACGCCGCGGTGGTCCCAGAAGCGCTTGTCTTCATAAGCGACCAGCATGTCGACGAACTGCTTGTCGACCTGGTCGAGCCGGGTCCCAAGCCGCCAGTAGCCGTCCGGCGTAGCGAAGGCGCGCAAGAGTTCGCCGTCGCGGTCCTGCACTTCGGTGGAGACCGTCAGCGCCGCCGGGAGCGGCGGCGGGAAGGCGCGGTCGAGCTCCCAGAGAGCGGCGACGGAAAAGGCGAGACAGGCGGCGGAGGAAGCTGCCGTTATGGCAGCGCGGCGCAAAAATCTTTTGGAGAGCATGGTGCTGCCCCTCACCCTGACCCTCTTCCCGTGAAAGACGGGGAGAGGGGGGCGTCAGCGCTGGAGCTTGTCCCTTCTCCCCGTCTTTCACGGGAAGAGGGTGCCGGCAGGCGGATGAGGGGCAGCGCTATCGCCATGTTTGTGATCGCCAGCGTCGGAATACTTACTCCGCCTTGACCTCCATCATGCCGGAGGCGGTGCGGGCCGAATATTGCGGCCGGTACATGTCCTCCACCGTCGCCGCCGGATGGGCATAGGTGCCGGGTGTCACGGCGCGCACGACATAGGCCAGCGTGATGTTGCGGTCGCCGTCGACTTCGTTGGGATTGAAGGCGGCGACGAAGCGGTCGTCGCGGAACTCCAGATGCGCGGCGTCGGTCTGCGCCAGCCAGGAGAAGTTCGACAACTGAGCGCTGGACACCAGGCTCGGATTGTCGATCTCGAAGCCGGCCGGCAACAGATCGGTGATCAGCAGGCGCGAGGGCCATTTGTTCTGCTCATGGACCTTGAGCACGACCACATAGCGTTCGTTCTGCCTGGCCTCGGTGATGTTGGCCTCAGTGCCGTCGAGCCTGTAGTAGGTACGATCGATGGTGAAGCCGTCGCCGCCGGCCGGCAGCGGCTCGACGGGTGCGGCCACCGCGGTGACCACCGCCTGCAGCGCCGTCGTGCCGGTGTTGGCGATGGCGAGCGGGCTGTCGACAAGCTCGTTGCCGGCAACCCGATCGGAATAGCCGCCGGTATGCGGCGCGCCGTTGACGGAAAGCGTGATCGAATTGTTGCCTTCCTTCAGCGCCCTTGCCGCAAGGAGCATCCAGGATTCGTCCTGCGTGCTCGTCCAGCGGGCGTCGGCGCGTTCACGCGCCACCAGCCTGATCAGCTGCGGCACGATGCTCGGCACCGGCTTCGATTCCGCGGCCAGCGCCAGCATCGCCGCGCCGTCACGCAGGGGCGAGCCATAATCGGAGCGATAATAGTCGTATTCGGTGCTTGCCTGCGCCAGCCGCAAGGCCGTCTGGAAAGTCGCCTCCGAACGCTGGGTGTCGCCATAGAGCGCCAGGCTCGCGGCCAGTTGGGCGACAGCCATCGGGCTCGAGAAGGACTCGAGCTGCGTGTCCGAATAGTAGCGCAGATCGCCGATCGAGGCCTTCTTGTTGCGGGCGAGCACATAGAGCGCGTAGGCGATCTCGCTGCCGCGATCCTGGACGTCCTGGTCATACCCAAGCGAGTTCTGCAGGTTGTTCAGCGCCTGGTTCATCGCCTGAGCCGGCACGTCGTATTTCTGCTCGCGTGCCCGGGTCAGGAACTCCGTGACATAAGCATCGAGCCAGAGATCACCGGATCCCGGGCCCCAGAGGCCGAAGCTGCCGCTTGATGCCTGGTAGCTCAGCACCTTGTAGACGGCATCTTGGATGCGACCATGCAGGTCCGGATCGCTCTCCATGCCGATGCTTTTTGCCATGTCGTTGACATAGAGCAGCGGCAAGGCACGGCTGGTTGTCTGCTCGGCGCAGCCATAGGGGTAGCGATCGAGCGTCATCAAGAGCGAAGGCACGTCGAAGGCGGCTGCCTGTGAGACGCCGACGCTGACCGAAGCACCGTCGAGCACGCTTGCGGCGAGCAGCTCCTTGTCGACGCGCAAGGCGCCGCCATTGGGTTTCAGGTCGACCACCATGCGGTTGGTGACCGGGAGCTGCGCCGGGCGCACCGGCAGGTAGAGCGTCTGCTCGACCTCGGTTCCGCCGTCATGCGCGAGCTTGACGGTGATCAAAGCGTCGCCCGCCGTCTGCGCGATCAGCGGAAATGAGAGCGCTTGCCGCTTGCCCTGGCTAAGCGTCAGCTTCTCGGGCAGGGGCTTGTCGCCGGTCGAGAGATCGCCGGTCGTGGTGACCGACAGCTTGTAGTCGCCGGCAGGGCCGTCGGTGTCGGCGATGTCGAGACGCATGGTCGCGGCATCGCCAGGCGCCAGGAAGCGCGGCAGGCCGGCGGTGATCACCACCGGATCGCGCACGATGACGTCGGTTTGAGCATGGCCGACGGCCTCTTTGGTCCAGGCGACGGCCATGACGCGCACGGTGCCGTTGAACTGCGGGATGTCGAAATCGATCCGCGCCTTGCCGTTGGCATCGAGCTCGACCGGGCCGGAGAAGAAGGCGACCAGCTTCTCGGTCGGCGGGCTGCCCTGCGACTGCATGTTGGCGCCGTCGCCGCCGGTCCGCAATTTGCCGGTGGTGCCGAGCGAACCGTCGATCAGGCGGCCATAAAGGTCGCGGATTTCCAGACCCAGCATGCGCTGGCCGAAGAACCAGTCCTCCGGATCGGGCGCCTTGTAGTTGGTGAGATTGAGGATGCCGACATCGACGGCCGCGACCATCACATAGGCCTTGCTGCCGGCTTGCGCGCCGCTGACGGCGACCGGGATCGACAGCTGCTGGCGCGGGGCCGTCTTTTCAGGCGGCGTAAGCGCAACAGTGAGCTTCTTCGAACCCGGATCGACGGTCAGCCATTTGACGCCGATTGCGCGGGCCGGCATGCGCGATTCCTGCGCATCGCCGGGCCGGAACAAAGTCGCCGTGACATAGGCGCCGGCTCCCCAGTCGTCGCCGACCGGGATGTCGACGGTGCTGCCGCCGGTCGGCACCGAAGCGGTGACGGTCTTCAACAGCTTCTCGGCGCCGATGGTGACCAGGAGTTCGCCGGCAAAATGCGGCGACACCTTGAGCTTGGCCACCTCGCCGGCGGCGTAAGTGTCCTTGTCGAGAGCGATCTCCAGGCCGTCCGGTGTTTCGGTGGTGGTCGAGGCGACGTACCAGCCGGCGTCGAACTCATAGCTGGTCGCCGGGCCATCGGGGTCGGCCGTCTCGACCTCGAGCCGGTAGCGGCCCCAGTCGACAGGAAGCAACACGGTCGCCTCGCCGTCGGCTTTCAGGTCGATCTGGCCGTTGGCGACGGCCTTGGTGAGGTTCACCGCTTCATAGTTCCAGGAATTGTTCGAACGGTACCACTGGTAATTGCGCTCGACCTTGACCAGCGACCACTGCGCGCCCTTCAGCTCCTCGCGTTTGCCGTTCGGATCGACGGCGATGATGCTGAATTTCGCCGTTCCGCCTTGCGGCACCTCGCCGCCTTCGAAATCCGGGCGGATGCCGATCATCTCCTTTTCCGGATGGACGGCGATGTCGAGCGAGCGCTCGACGGCACGGCCGCCGGCTTCGCGCATGCGGACTGTGACCTTGGCGTTGATCAGCTTGGTCGTGGAGGGCAGTTGGTCGATCGAGACCGGGAAGGTCGCCTTGCCGTCGTCGCCGACGAGGGGAAGGTTGGCCAAAAGCGTCACCGAAGGTTCGGCCGACTGCTCGTCGGCGAGACCGAAGATGAAGTCCTTGAACCGATCCCAGCTGTCCGTGGTCGACAGCGTCATCTCGCCTTCAAGCGCGAGGCCGGCGGCCGGCGCGCCATAGAGGAAGCGGCCGTCGACGCTGACATTGGCGGTCTCGCCCTGCGCGATTTCCTTCTTGTCGGCCGTCAAGTCGAACTCGATGCGATCCGGCACGAAGTCTTCGACCAGGAACATATGGCTGGCGACCGGTGCCTGCTTGGGATCGGTGTAGATCGACACCGACCAGGTGCCGCGCATGGCGTTAGGCTCGAGCGACAGATCGACGGCATGGGCGCCGGCGGAAGCGCCGTCGCTGACGATACGGCGGTTCTCGACCCCATCGGGTCGGGTGAAGATGAAGGTCAGCGGCAGGTTCTCGACCGCCTTGGCGGCGCCGTCGCGCGCAAGGGCGGCGACATGGACGTCTTCGCCGGCGCGGTAGATGCCGCGCTCGGTCCAGGCATAGACGTCGAGTGCGCCGGGCGCGGCACGCCCGGCAACGCCGCGGTCCGACAGATCGAAACCGGCGCGGCCCATGTCGAGGAAGACGAAGTCGTTGTCGCCCTGCTTGGCTATCAGCACCGCCGGCACCATGCCGCCTTCGCCGCGCGTCAGGCCGGGGTTGAAAACGGCATGGCCCTCGGCGTCGGACGTCGCCGTGCCGAGGATTTCATTGTTCTTGGCAAGCAGCGTCAGTTCGGCGCCGGCAATCGGCTTGG
>NZ_RZSR01000293.1:0-6089 GCF_004023265.1 Mesorhizobium sp. M1A.F.Ca.IN.020.06.1.1 | reverse complement strand
GGGCAGATCGAGGCCTTCCAGAAAAACAAGCGAGGTCTCGAGGCCGCCATCGGTCAGGAAAACGGCTTCACCCAGCTCACGAACGTCGATCTTCGCACTGGTCATCGCCGTCTCCGGTCAGACCTGCCGCTTGCGCGACTATAGCATTTGAGGGCGAATTTGCCATGCCGGTCCGGTCGCGAAGGTCGCGCTGGTCCAAGCTATCCATTGCAGCACTCGCGTGATGCGCATATTCTATACGCATGTTGCGGAGGCTATCATGCGCAAGATTGCCGCAAATGCGGTCCGCCAGCCGGCAAATCTATCGATCGATTCACAGCTCATGAAGGAAGCCAAGGGGCTCAACGTGAATGTATCTCGTGCCGCCGAAGCCGGGATCGCAGAAGCCGTGGCAGCCGAGAAGACGCGGCTGTGGAAGCTCGAAAACCGCGCCACCATGGATGCCTGGAACGAGTATGTCGACACGTACGGCGTTCCGCTCAAGGAGCATCGGCAGTTCTGATGGCGCGCTATGACGCCTTTGCCGCCAGCGGCATCGAAGGCGGCTACCTCCTCGAGGTTCAATCCGACCTGCTCGACAATTTCAAGACGCGCGTCGTCGTTCCGCTTTTGCCCCTCGCGTCGGCGCCGCCGCCAATGCGGAGGCTGCACCCGGTCTTCGAAATCAATGGACGCAAGCTGGTCATGGCCACCCATCTGATCGCTACGGTGGCTGCGACGGAACTCGGGGAAACCGTTTCAACCTCGCGAAGCATCACGACGAGATCGTTGCAGCGCTCGACATGCTGTTTCAGGGCTTCTGAGCCGCTCGGCCTCAACCGGACGTCTTCGTCGCCCAGGCCTTCAGCGCCTCATCAAACACCTTCTCGCCCGGAATGCCCTTTTCCATGGTGAGCAGGGCACGGCGTCCGGTCTTGTAGACCACCGGCACGTCGATCCAGGCCTGCCCCCTGAGCAGCGTCAGGTTGGCGTCCTCGTCGGCCTTGGTGTCGTTGAGGGCGACGAGGAAGAAGCCGTCGGCGATCTTGGCCGGGATGCCGATCAGCGGGCTGCCGGCGTCCTGTTCCGAGCTCTTCATGGCGATGCGCAGGATGTTGTCGACGCCGCCGCCGTCAAACCCTTCCGGCGTCAGGAAGATCATCTCGATGATGTGGCTGGCCGGCAGCGTCTGGTCGGTATTGCGCCGGATGGTCATGCGCAGCTGGATGTCCTTGCCGGGTATCGTCGCCTCGGCGCGGATCGCCGGCTCCGGCGGCAGGTCGCCGCCCGGCGATTCCTGCACCAGCGACCAGACGATGCTGCCGGGCTCGGCGGTGCCCTGCTGGGTGCTGGTGCGCTCCTCATAGAAGATCGCTTTCTGGCCGACCGGCACGGTCGCTTGGGCCGTCGCAGGCGCAGTCCCGGACGCGGGTGGCGGAGTCGTGCCAGCGGCAGGCGGAGTGGCCGCCGCGGCCGGAGGCGTGGTTCCGGCGGCCGGCGCTGGCGGATTGGCGGCGGCACCGGCGGGCGCCGACGGCGTGGTCCCGGCAGGCGGGCTCGCGGGCGGAGTTTGCGCAGCCTGCGGAGTGTCGGCGGCGGGCGGGGTCGCGGCCGGAGTTGGCGCGGCGGGCGGCGTGCCGGCGGAGGGCGCCGGCGTCATCCCAGGCGCGGCTGGCGGCGGCGTAGTCAGCGCGGCGACGGATTCGCCCTCGCCGATGGTGCTCTGGCCGCCGGCCGGACCAGGATCTACTTCCTTGCCCTCGGGCGTCAGCCGCTGGGTGAATTTCGCTGTTTCGGCCGGCTCATTGGCTGCAGCCGCGTTATTGCCCGCAGCCGGCGGCGCGGCCGCCGTCTCGGCGGTCGGCTTTGTCGGGGCGGCAGGCTTGACCAGAGGCTCGGTCGAGACGGTCTGGCTGCTGCCGCCCTTCAAGCCGAGCATGGAGCTGAACGCATCCTTGTTCAGCCAAACGCCGTACCCGCCGCCGGCCAGCACCAGCAATGCGACAACGGCAGCAATCAACCCGCCATAGCTGCGCTTGCGCGGCGCAGGCCGCAGCCGCTGGAAAGTATCGGCCGGCTGCTCGTCATTGGCAAAGACATCGCTGTCCTCGTCCGGTTCGGCGGCGTTCATCCCGGGCAGGCCGACATCGTCCTCGCGCGGCGAGGGCATGGGCGGCGGTGCCGCGGGCACCTTGTGCCAGCCGCCGGGCTCAGTCTTCGTTGCCCCTTGCCAGCTTGGTTCCGTCTTTGCTGCGCCTTGCCAGCTCGGTTCCGCCTTCACCGGCGCCGGTGCGGGCGCCGTCTTGAAGGGCTCCGGCTTGAAGGGCTCCGGCTTGGCAGGTTCGGGCTTCGCCACCGACGGCTGCCGGACGTGGCTCGGCTGGTTCTTGTTGCGGTCGATCGAGGAAAAAATATGTTCCAGCTCCGCCAGGGGATCTTCCGCTGGAGCCGGCTTGGGCGCCGGAGCAGGCTTGGCATACTCGCGCTCGACGCTGGCGACGGCATCTTCGAGCGAACGTTTCTGCTTGCTGATGACCTCGGCCGACAACGGCGGAGAATAGTTCGCGAGTTTCTTCGCCAGCATCTCACGAGCATTCTCGTAAATCCGCTTGCGCAACTCGGGCGAGGGCTCGCTGTGCTTCGCAAGCTGTTTTTTCAGAACACCAACGAAATCTGCCATGCGTCAGTCGACCTGCAATTCTTTCCCGGGCCGGCCGCAAATCAGCCGTAGCGCCTGGAAGCGCTGTGAAACTAGTCTTGAAACGGATCGGTCACAAGTATCGTGTCGTCCCGCTCCGGGCTGGTGGAAAGCAGTGCAACCGGGGCGCCGATCAGCTCCTCGATGTGGCGGACATATTTGACGGCTTGCGCCGGCAGATCGTTCCAGCTCCTGGCGCCGGCCGTCGTTCCCTTCCAGCCTTCGAGCGTCTCATAGACCGGCTCGACGCGCGACTGGGCGCCCTGGCTGGCCGGCAGATAGTCGATCAACTCGCCATCGAGACGATAGCCGGTGCAGACCTTGATCTCGTCCAGCCCGTCGAGCACGTCGAGCTTGGTGAGCGCGATGCCCTTGATGCCGTTGACGGCCACCGCCTGGCGCACCAGCACGGCGTCGAACCAGCCGCAGCGGCGCTTGCGGCCGGTGACGACGCCGAATTCGTGGCCGCGCGTGCCGAGGAACTCGCCGACCTCATTCTTCTGCTCGGTCGGGAACGGCCCTTCGCCGACGCGCGTCGTATAGGCCTTGGTGATGCCGAGCACATAGCCGATCGCGCCGGGGCCGGTGCCGGAGCCGGCGGCCGCTTGCCCTGCCACGGTGTTGGATGAGGTGACGAAGGGATAGGTGCCGTGGTCGATATCGAGCAGCGTGCCTTGCGCGCCCTCGAACAGGATGCGCGCACCCGCGCGGCGCTTGTCGTCGAGCACCTTCCAGACGCGGTCCATGTAAGGCAGGATCTCGCCGGCCACCGAGGTCAGCTCCTGCATGATCGCCTCCTGGGTCGCTTCCGGATGGCCGAGCCCGCGGCGCAGCGCATTATGATGCGTGAGCAGCCTGTCGACCTTCAGGGGAAGCGTTTCCAAATCCGCCAGATCCATCACCCGCACCGCACGCCGGCCCACCTTGTCCTCATATGCGGGGCCGATGCCGCGGCGGGTCGTGCCAATCTTGGTTCCGGAATTCGAGGCGGCGTCTTCGCGGAACCCGTCTAGCTCCCGGTGCAGCGACAGGATAAGCGCGGTGTTTTCGGCGATTTTCAGGCGTTCGGGCGTCACCTCCACGCCCTGCTCCTTGAGCTTCTTGACTTCCGCGACGAAGGCGTGCGGATCGAAGACCACCCCGTTGCCGATGATCGACAGCTTGCCCTCTCTGACCACGCCGGACGGCAAGAGCGAAAGCTTGTAGACCTTGCCGTCGACGACCAGGGTATGACCTGCATTGTGGCCGCCCTGGAAGCGCACGACCACGTCGGCGCGCTCCGACAGCCAGTCGACGATCTTGCCCTTGCCTTCGTCGCCCCACTGCGAGCCGACGACCACCACATTGGCCATGTTCTTTTCCCTTGAGATGCCGCCTTGGCGGCTTGAAACGACAGGCCTCTATAGCCTCATGTGCAGGCCGATGCGACCCCTTCTTTGTCCCCGAAACCACCCAGGGCACAACAAACCAGGCACAACAAATTCCGGCTTTCGCATCATTTACTTGGCCTCGCCATCGCAATAGGCCGGCATCCTTCTTCCACCGCGCCTGCCGGTCCAGGATTAAGCGATGCATCGAGCCGCCTATCTGTTCCTGCTCTCCACCATGCTGCTGTGGGGCGGCAATTCCGTGGCCGGCAAGCTTGCCGTCGGCCATGTGTCGCCGATGACGTTGGTTTTCCTGCGCTGGGTGCTGGCGGTGCTGATCATGCTGCCCGTCGGCTGGCGGACGTTTCGCGAGGACTGGCCTGAACTGCGCCGGCATTGGCTGCTGGTCGCCGGCCTCGGCGCCTGCGGCTTCACGGTGTTCAACGTCATCTTCTACACGGCGCTGAACTACACGACCGCCATCAATGTCTCGATCGAGCAGGCCGCCATACCGATCGTCATCATCCTCGCCAACTTCGTGCTGTTTAGGCTGCACGTGCAGCGCCTGCAGATCGTCGGCGTCGCGCTCACCATCCTCGGCGTCGCCCTGACCGCGAGCCATGGCGACCTCGGCCAGCTGCTGAAGCTCGAGCTCAATTTCGGCGACGCCATCATGCTGGTCGCGGTCCTCTGCTACAGCCTCTATTCGGTGGGGCTGCGCCTGAAGCCGGCCGTTCGCTGGCAAAGCTTCATGCTGGCTCTGTCGCTCGCCGCGCTTTTGACCTCGGTGCCGTTCTTTGTCTGGGAAGTGGCGGCGGGCCGCGTCATCGTCCCGGACGCGCGAGGATGGGCGGTCGCGTTCTACACCGCGCTCGGCGCGTCCGTCGTCTCGCAGATCTTCTACATCAAGGGCAACGAGCTGATCGGCGCCAATCGCGCCGGACTGTTCATCAATCTGGTGCCAATCTTCGGCACCCTGCTTTCGGTGCTGATCGTCGGCGAGCAGTTCCAATTCTATCAGGGTCTTGCGCTTGCGCTCGTGCTCGGAGGCATCGCGCTGGCCGAATACAGTGGCAGCAGGGCCGTTCTGTAGGGGAAATGCCCCGCATGCCGAAGCATGCGGGGCATGATCTTTCAGGCGGCGCCGACATCGAAGTGCAGCGGTTTGGCCGAATCGATCGATTGGTGCGCCCGCAGTTGATCGAGCACCCTTTCCGGGAAGGGTGCGTCGAGATAGAGCAGCGCGATCGCATCGCCGCCCGGCCGGTTGCGGCCGAGCTGGAAGTTGGCGATGTTGACGCCGTTCTCACCGCAGACGGTGCCGAGCAGGCCGATGATGCCGGGCGCGTCGGCATTGGTCGTGTAGAGCATGTGCTGGCCGACCTCGGCATCGAGGTTGATGCCCTTGATCTGGATGAAGCGCGGCTTGCCGTCCGAGAAGCAGGTCCCGGCGATCGAGCGCGTCATATGCTCGGTCTTGACGGTGAGCTTGATGTAGCCGTCGAAGACGCCAGATTTGTCGCGCTTGACCTCGGCGACGATAATGCCGCGCTCCTTCACCATGATCGGCGCCGACACCATGTTGACGTCGGAGACCTGCGGCCGGATCAGGCCGGCAAGAGTGGCGCTCACCAGCGCGCGCGTGTTCATCGTCGCGGTCGAGCCGTCGAACAGTATCTCCACCTCCTTGATCGGATCTTCGGTGACCTGGCCGACAAAGGCGCCGAGCACCTCGGCCAGCTTGACGAAGGGTTTCAGTCGGGGCGCTTCCTCGGCGGTGATCGAGGGCATGTTGATGGCGTTGGAAACGGCGCCCTTGATCAGGTAATCGGCCATCTGCTCGGCCACTTGCAGCGCAACGTTCTCCTGCGCCTCGGTGGTCGAGGCGCCGAGATGCGGGGTTGCCACGACATTCTGCATGCCGAACAGCGGATTGTTCTCCGCCGGCTCGGCCTCGAAAACATCGACGCCGGCGCCGGCCACCTTGCCGCTCTTCAGCGCCGCGACCAGGTCGGCCTCGACGACCAGCCCGCCGCGCGCGCAAT
>NZ_RZSR01000292.1:0-3527 GCF_004023265.1 Mesorhizobium sp. M1A.F.Ca.IN.020.06.1.1 | reverse complement strand
CCGGCAGGGCAGAGGGGGGCGTCTCGTGACCCCCTCCGCGATTTTGGAATCAGCACTCTATGTGACTGATCTGGCTGAGGCCGAAGCCTTCTATCGCGACATCCTCGGCCTGGATCCGCTGGGCAAGGTCGAAGGCCGCCACGTCTTCTTCCGCTGCGGCAACGGCGTGCTGCTCATCTTCAATGCCGAGGCGGCGAAAATTCCGCCGGCGCCCGACGCCAGGCTGAAGGTGCCGCCGCACGGCACGGTCGGCGAAGGGCATCTTTGCTTCACCGCGACTGCGGCCGAGATCGCCGAATGGCGCAAGCATTTGGCGGCCAAGAACATCGCCATCGAAAGCGATTTCGAGTGGCCGCAGGGCGGACATTCGATCTATATCCGCGACCCTTCGGGCAATTCGATCGAGTTCGCCGAACCAAGGATCTGGGGTCTCTGAATGCATTCTTTGAACGGACAAAAGATCGTCGTCGCCAGCCACAATGAAGGCAAGCTGCGCGAATTCGCCGACTTGATGGCCCCGTTCGGCTTCGAGGCGAAGTCGGCCAAGGATTACGGCCTGCCGGAACCGGACGAGACCGGCACGACCTTCGAGGAGAATGCCTATATCAAGGCCTATGCCGCCGCCAAGGCCACCGGCCTGCCGGCGCTGTCGGACGATTCGGGGCTCTGCGTCGACGCGCTCGACGGGGCGCCCGGCGTCTACACCGCCAACTGGGCCGAGACGGCGGACGGCACACGCGATTTCGGCATGGCCATGCAGCGCACCGAAGTGGCCCTGCAGGAGGTCGGCGCGACCGAGCCGGCGCAGCGCACCGGCCGTTTCGTCGCCGTCATCTGCCTCGCCTTTCCCGATGGCGAGGCCGAATATTACCGCGGCGAGGCCGAAGGCACGCTGGTCTGGCCGCCGCGCGGCACGCTCGGCTTCGGCTACGATCCGGTGTTCCTGCCCAACGGCTTCGCCAAGACTTTTGGCGAGATGAGCGCCGAGCAAAAGCATGGGAAGCCCGGCCAGGCAACAGCCCTGTCGCACCGCGCCCGCGCCTTCCAGAAGTTTGCCCAGGCCCGCTTGGATTTGGCGCGGCTGGATCTGGCGCGGCTCAAGTCAAAATGATCGGAACAGGCCAGACCATGCCGCTCGACCGCAGCCCCGGCTTCGGCGTCTATATCCATTGGCCGTTCTGCGCGGCCAAATGCCCTTACTGCGACTTCAACAGCCACGTTCGCCACCAGCCGGTCGACCAGGAGCGTTTTGCGCGGGCCTTCGAGACGGAGCTCAAGACGATGCGCGCCCGCACCGGGCCGCGCGAGGTGACCAGCGTCTTCCTCGGCGGCGGCACGCCGTCGCTGATGAAGCCGGAAACGGTGTCAGCGGTTCTGGAAGCCGTAGCGAAGAACTGGACGGTGCCTGCCGGGATCGAGGTGACGCTGGAGGCCAACCCGTCCTCGGTCGAGGCGGAGCGCTTCCGCGGTTATCGGGCGGCCGGCGTCAACCGTGTCTCGCTCGGCGTGCAGGCGCTGAACGACAAGGACCTGCGCTTCCTCGGCCGGCTGCACAATGTCGAGGAGGCGCTGCACGCCATCGGGCTGGCGCGGGAAATCTTTCCGCGGCTCTCCTTCGACCTGATCTATGCGCGGCCCGGCCAGACGCCGGAGGCTTGGGCTTTAGAGCTTGAGGAAGCGATCGGGCACGCCGCCGACCACCTGTCGCTCTATCAGCTCACGATCGAGGAGGGCACGCCGTTCCATGCACTCCACTCAGCCCGAAAATTCGTCCTGCCCGACAACGACCATGCCGCCGACCTCTACGCGCTGACGCAGGAGGTGACCGCGGCGCACGGGCTTCCGGCCTACGAAATCTCCAACCACGCGCGGCCGGGCGCGGAAAGCCGGCACAACCTGACTTATTGGCGCTACGGCGAATATGTCGGCGTCGGACCCGGCGCGCATGGCCGCTTCGTCGAGAACGGCCGCCGTACCGTGACGGTCGCGGAAAAGATGCCTGAGACCTGGGCCAACCTGGTCGAAGCCAGGGGCCATGGCGTCAACGGCGGCGAGGTGCTGACGCGCGCCGAAGAAGCCGACGAGTTCCTATTGATGGGGCTGCGGCTGGCCGAAGGCATCGACCTCCAGCGCTACGAGACGCTTGCCGGGCGTAGTCTGGCGAGCGACCGATTGTCGGTGCTGCAGGAAGAGGGGCTGGTGGCGCCGGTCGGCAACGCCCGCCTCCGCGCCACGACCGCCGGCATGATCGTGCTCGATGCGGTGGTGGCAGACCTCGCGCGGTGAAAAAGGTTCTCTTCGTCTGCAGCCAGAACCGCCTGCGCAGCCCTACCGCCGAGCAGGTGTTTTCCAGGCGCCGCGACCTCGAGGTCGAATCGGCCGGCACCAATAACGGCGCGGACAACCCGCTGACGCATGAACTGGTCGCGTGGGCCGAGATCATCTTCGTCATGGAGAAGGCGCATCGCGTCAAGCTGCAGAAGAAGTTCCGGTCAAGCCTGATGCGGGCACGGGTGATCTGCCTCGACATCCCGGACAACTATGCGTTCATGGATCCGGAACTGGTGCGGCTGCTCGAGGCGAAGGTCACTAACTATCTGGGCTGAATGGCGTCAGGCGCCAAGCATGGCGATTCGCTCCTCGCTCCGCCTGGGATGAGGCGAGAGATTGCGAAGGGTCGCAGCTGCTCTAGGCGTCGTGCTTCTGACGCTGCTTCCCGCGATCCTTTTCCGCATGCGCGTCGCCGGAACGGCCCTGCTTCAGGTCGGTCTTGTCGCGGCGGTTCCCGTGCTGGGCGGCGATCGGATGGGAAGGAATGCCCTCGCGGGCGGTCTTGCTTTCGAGTCGTGTGATGAAAATGTCGAAGCGATTGGGCATCGTCCGGTCAGTGCTCCGTCGTGCTTTCGGTTTCGGTCGAGGCGTCTTGAACCGCGGGGCTTGGAAGCGGCTTCATCGCTTCCTTGTCCTTTGTCCTGGCGGAGGGTTCCCGATCCTCCGAACCGGCAACCTTCTCCGATCCGGCAAAGCGCTTGCAGCCCGAATAATAGGGCGTGAAAGCGTCTTGAATGATCAGGCTGTCCATCCTGTCCTCCTCCTCGGGAATCAGGGGTAAAATCCGCCTTACGCGGTTTGGTTCCGCATCGTGGCAAAGGCATGGCGATTCCCTTGCATCGCCATCACGTTTTGCAACCGCAGATCAGCCGTGGCAAACAGTGGCGCGTGGGGAGGGCCTCAATTGACCGGCGACAAACGCAGCTATGTAATCGGGCAGACCGAAATTGCGGCGCGGCCGCTGGAGCCGGCGCTCTATCTGGTGGCGACGCCGATTGGCAATCTCGCCGATGTCACGCTGCGTGCGCTGGAGACGCTGGCCGGCGCCGACATCGTTGCCTGCGAGGACACCCGCGTCTCGCGCGTGCTGCTCGAACGCTACGGCATTCGCCGGCGCACCACGGCCTATCACGAGCACAATGCGGCCGAGGCCGGGCCGAAGCTGATCGAGTCGCTCGCTGCCGGACAAAGCGTGG
>NZ_RZSR01000291.1:0-2541 GCF_004023265.1 Mesorhizobium sp. M1A.F.Ca.IN.020.06.1.1 | reverse complement strand
GGATTCAGATCCCGGCTACCGGCTGGTCGGCGAGGCGCTGGAGCGCGGCATCCGCGTTATTCCGGTGCCCGGACCGTCGGCGGCGCTTGCCGCGCTGACCGCTTCCGGCCTGCCTTCCGACACCTTTCTGTTCGCCGGCTTCTTGCCGGCCAAGGCGGGCCAGAGGCTCACCAAGCTCGAAAGCTTCAGGCAGGTGCCGGCGACGCTCATCTTCTATGAATCGCCGCGCCGGCTGGCCGAGACGCTTGCTGCGATGGCGCAAGCGCTTGGCGGAGCGCGCAAAGCGGCGATTGGCCGCGAGCTGACCAAGGCGTTCGAGGAGATGCGAACGGGAACGCTCGGAGAGCTCGCCGATCACTACGCGGCGGCCGAGACGCCCAAGGGCGAAATCGTGGTCTGCGTCGGCCCGCCGGAGGCGGCCGAGGACCAGCCGGCCGACATCGACCGGCTGCTGTTGTCTTTAGCCGCCGAAATGCCGGCCTCCAAGGCGGCGGCGGAAGCGGCGAAAATGACCGGTGGCCAGAAACAGGCGCTCTACCGCCGGCTGATCGAGCTGAAGGCGGACGGCGGTGGCTGAGCGCACCGTCGTTTATCGGCGAAAAGCCTATCGGCGCGGCCATCGCGGCGAATGGCTGGCGGCGCTGGCGCTGATGCTGAAGGGCTATCGCATCCTTGCGCGCCGCCATCGCACAAAGCTCGGCGAGATCGACCTGATCGCCAGGCGCGGCGACCTTGTACTGTTCGTCGAGGTCAAGGCGCGGCGGACGCTGATGGATGCGATGGAAGCGATCGCCCACGCCTCGGAACGGCGCATCGAGGGTGCCGCCGACCTCTGGCTGTCGCGCCAGCCGGACTATGGCCGGCTGTCGGTGCGCTTCGACATGGTGGCGGTGATGCCCTGGCGCTGGCCAGTGCATGTCGAGAATGCATTTTACGGGCGGAATTGAGGGGCTTACCCTCCCAACGATAAGCTCACCCCCAGATCATCAGCGCCGCCAGTCCGAGCCCGCCAACCACCAGCCGCCACCAGCCGAACAGCGAATAGCCCTTGCGCGAGACGTAATCGAGCAGGAAGCGCACCACGAAAAGCGCGGTGACGAAGGCGGCGATGAAGCCGACGGCGATGATCGGCAGGTCGGCCGAGGTCAGCACGTTGCGGTTCTTGAACAGATCGAAGGCGAAGGCGCCGACCATGGTCGGCATGGCGAGGAAGAAGGAAAACTCCGCCGCCGCGCGCTTGTCGACGCCCAAGAGCAGCGCGCCGACGATGGTCGAGCCGGAGCGCGAGGTGCCGGGTATCAGCGACAGACACTGGAACAGGCCGATCTGCAGATAAAGCCTGGTCGGGAAGCGCTCGACATCGCGGTAGACGGGCTTCAGGTTCATGCGGTCGACGGCGAGCAGCACCACGCCGCCGATGACCAGCATGATGCAGATCAGGCGCGGCGATTCGAACAGGAAGGTCTTGATAAAGTCATGCGCCAGCGCGCCGATGACCGCCGCCGGCAGGAAGGCGATGAGGATGCCGATGGCGAAATGCCTTGTCAGCCGGTCATGCGGCAGTTCGAGCAGCATCTTCCAGAGGCGGCGGAAATAGACGCTCAAGATCGCAAGAATCGCGCCGAGCTGGATCAGGATCTCGAAGGCCTTGCCGGTCGAATGGAAGCCGAGGAAATGGCCGGCGAGCAGGATGTGACCGGTCGACGAGACCGGGATGAATTCGGTCAGGCCCTCGATCAGCCCAAGCAGCAGTGCTTCGACGATGGTCTGGCTTTCCATGGCAACCTCTGCTTCGAGTGACGGCTAAGGGGAAGGGCTTGCTTGTCATGGCGCGGAAGTGCCCCTATAGGTCGCAACACATGACAGTCCCTGGAATCGGGCCGCCAAGACTTACCGGCGCTCACACCAATTTGCCAGTGCGCCCTATCATCGCGGAACCATGCTGACGCTTTTTCACCACCCGATGTTCGCCACCTGCCGGTTCGTCCGCCTCGCCTTCGGCGAGTATGGCGAGGAGCTGGCCTTGATCGAGGAGAAACCCTGGACCCGGCGCAAGGAGTTCCTGGCGCTCAATCCGGCCGGCACGCTGCCGATCCTGCTGGCCGAAGGCGATGTGCCAATCGTCGGCGCCATGGTCATTGCCGAATATCTTGACGAGACACGCGGGGTGCTGAAGCGCGACAGGCGGCTGTTTGCCGAGGACCCGATGCAGCGCGCCGAAATCCGGCGACTGACCGACTGGTATCTCAGCAAGGCCGAAAGCGAGGTCACCCGCCATCTGGTGCGCGAGCGGGTGCTGAAGCCGGTGATGCCGGAGACGGCGGGCGGCGGCTCACCCGATTCGGGCGCAATCCGCGCCGCGCGCGCCAACATCCGCCAGCACATGAAATACACCAACTGGCTGGCGGGCACGCGTCATTGGCTGGCCGGCAACAAGGTGACCTATGCCGACCTCGCCGCGGCCGCGACGCTTTCCGTGCTCGACTATCTCGGCGAGATCGACTGGCGCGAGCACGCGGCGGCGCGCGAATGGTATACTCG
>NZ_RZSR01000028.1:0-14982 GCF_004023265.1 Mesorhizobium sp. M1A.F.Ca.IN.020.06.1.1 | reverse complement strand
GTAGGAATATTACTCGTCCCGCTTTTGCCGCCAGAGGCGGAAATCTTTCCTGAATGCCACCGCCGATCATCAATATCGACGAATCATATCCCGCTGCCCATTTGTTCGACTCCGAGGTCGGGCCAGCACTCCGTCAAGGGACGGTTGATGAACCCTAGATGCTCGGGATTGGCGCATGGCGCGCGCCGCAGAAGGCTGTCAAGGATGCGGCGCGCTCGCCAGGCCAGCAGCCCAAAGTTCGGATCAGCCAGCCCGCGCTGTCCAAGGCAGGCGTTCTGAACGAAAAGGCGTCGGTCTCGCGGTCCGTCCCAGTACACCGAAAAATCCTCGCCGATGGCGAGCTCATTGCCGATCTGTTCGAGGCGATCTGCGATCGGTTCTAGGAAACCCGGCAGCGGTTTCTCGTACCCGGTGGCCAGGATGACGATATCGGCGGTTACTTCTCCGATGTTGTCCAAGCCGCGTTGCAGCGTGAGCCTGTGCCCTGCTCCGGCATTGATGCAGCGCGACACGTTGCAACTTGGCCGCAATGTGATCTCGCATTGGTGTGGCTCGAGAAAGGCGTGGTGGTAGAGCGCCTGATAGACCGCGCGCAACTTGCTTTCTGAAATGCCCTCGGAGGCAAGCGCGAAACGCCGCAGGCACAGCTGTCGATGCACCTCGCTCATCGCAGCAAAGCGATCCGAGAAGCATGGCGTGAACAGCCCGTTTGTGAACGCGTGGTCGTCGAAAGGCATCTCGCGCGTCAAGACCCATGTGATCGCCGCGGGCCGCCGTTCTTTCGGCCGGCCGACAAGGTGCAGTAGCAGCTCGGCTCCCGACTGTCCGCCGCCAACAACGCAGACATGCTTTTTTTGCACCTCAGGATTGATGTGGGCCAACTCAGATGAGTGGAACAGGTTGGGTCCAGTCCAGCCATGAAACTGAGGCGGAATTTGCGCCTGCTTGCCTATGTCGATGACGAGGTTTCTTGCATCAAGGACCGCGTTGTCCGTCCGCACGCGAAACTCGCCGTCAAAGCGGATTTCGCGAACGGCCTCGCCGCCACGGACAAGCGGATTCTTCTGGAACGCCCAGTTGAGATATTGGGCGAACTCGGCTCTAAGCACCCCGTGAAATTGCGCATTGAGGAAATTGTAAAGACGCCCGTTCTCGTGGAGGTAGTTTACGAATGTGTAGGCTGATCGCGGATTGACCAGAGTAACCAGATCCTGGAAGTGGCCGACCTGGAGCTCCGCGCAATCGAAAGCGCTGCCTGGATGTCCTCGGAAATCGACCTCCCGGTCCAGGAACAGTGCCCCTTGCGCAATCTCTTCCTGTATCTGACACGCAAGGCTCAAATTAGATGGTCCAGCACCCACACCAATACAAAAGAGGTCCACTTATCCTTACTCCTCTAGGAGTGTTTTCCAACTCAGCGGCATGTTGACGTCGATTGCCGGGCATTGAGCAATGCGAACCTCACAGGCATGCTTGAGCCGCGGTCCCGACTGAGAGGACAGCAAAAGCGTGTGCCGCCTTCCAGGTCTTGGGCTCAATGTCGGCGGCATCGACAGCGGCGCGGCGTGATCCGAACCCAAGAGCAGAAGGAAAGTGTGTGATGCTGTCGCGCGGCTCTTCCGGATCTTACGGCGGCTTCTAGCGCCGGCCTCCACCCCAGGAGTGGCTGTTTCCCTGCCACGACGGAAGCGGCTCTTTCTTTCGAGGGGCGTAACCATGGATAACGGCTCTTAATGCTTTCGGAGACTCCCATGCATGCGGCGTGCCGGATAAAGACCTGTCAAACCAACGAGTTCGCGCAGTTCCAGCTCGTCTGGAATCCGACATTGTCGCACGCCCGACGATCGGGCAGGGGAAGCTCCGCGGCAGCGGCCCTTGCACACCGCAGGCTGACAGGGACAGCCGCCGATTTGACGCGCGTCCGGGTACTGATAAGGGGCCTTCCAACAGGGTTCGCGCACGAGGCGGGGTCTCCTGGTACACCCGCCCTGTGGCTTGGCTGCGGTCTGCTGCAGCCGTTCGTCTTTACTGCCCGTTGCGGACGATCTCGCACGAGTTGGTTCACGAGAGCGTCGTGAAGCAGTCGAGGCGTCCGGTTTGGCTCTGACAAGCGTCGCAAGATGTTCGCGGATCCAGCCATGTCTCCGCAATCCGACCGGTAACCGACGACGACTTCGGACTGGTTGGCGGTCCTACGACCTGATCGGTGTTCCTACGGAGCTGATCAGCGAGCCAAAAACAGCGGCAATGTGGTCTTCCCAAAGCTCCAGCTCGGCGGACCGCCGAAAATCCGCTCACGCAGCCCACGGCTGCCATAAGCACCCATAACCATCATGTCAGCACAGATGTCGTTCGCGTGCTGGGTCAGCACTGTGCCCGCCGATTTGCCGGCGCTCTTAAGCAGGTCAACGGAGACCCGAGCACCGTGCCGAGTAAGATAGGCAGCGATGTCAGCTCCAGACTGCGCGCCTTTCCCGTTGTTTTGCGCCTTTGGATCGACCATAGCGACACAGACTTCCTTGGCAGCGGATAGGATACTAAGAGCTTCCCGAACCGCACGCGAGGCCTCTACACGCGAATCCCAGCCGACCAGCACGCGTCGAGGCGACAGCGTCGCCTTAACGCCCTTCGGCACGATGAGCACCGGCTTTCCGCTATCGAACAAGCAGCCGTTGACAACAGGAGGTCCGAGAGTCTCATCGTTGAGGAGGTCTCCTCCAACGATCGTCAGGTCAGCGCAGAGCGCCCGCTGTCGTGCCACTTCACCGAGGCTAGCCGGATCGCAATAGTCGGTGTCAACGTCACAGGAAAGCGACATAGCTTTCAGCCTTTTGAGGATATCCGCGGACCGTCTTTCCATTCTGGTCACGTCCTGTGAAAATTTCTCGATTTGCTGAAATCGATAGTTCGGTACTGCAATTGCCTGTGCACGTCCTGTATTCCATTCGGGGGGCGGAGACGACATCAAGAGCAATGGAGGCGGTATAATGAGTACCGATAGGTGCGCGCCGACCTCGGCACACAGTCCGGCAGCTGTTGTGAGGTCCTCATCAGAATGATCAGCACCCGTCACACTGAATATGCTTTTAAATTCCATTTGCCTGCTTCTCCTGGTCTTCGTTAGGAGCGCCTCAAAGCGGCAACACCGCTCTCAGGAGGAAGAGAGAGCGGCACCACGTTCGATCACCGATTTCAGTCGTCCGGCTTCTCGAGCGAGTAGCCGGCCGACCTGACGGTGCGAATGACGCTGCCGGGCAAGGCCGTTTTCAGCGCCCTCCTGATTCGGCTGATATGGACATCGACGGTGCGTGCACCGACATGAATGTTGGGCAGCCAGGCCGCCCCGATAAGCTCGTCCCGGCTGAAGACCTTGCCGGGGGCCTCAATCATAAGCCGCAGCACGTTGAAATCGATCCGTCCGAGATGGATGTCGTGGCCATTACCGCGAACCCGATGGGCATCGAGCTTCATCTCCAGGCCTCCACAACAAATCCAACTGTCGTTTTCAACCCCGTTCGGACCACGCTTGGTCAGCCCGAGCCTCGCCCGCAGGCAGTCGAGCAGCTTGGCCGGAGCCACCGGCCGCACAAAGCTCTCAACGCCTGCCTTCAAGAGATCGAGGTGCTGGTGCTCGGCGCCAGGCGCGATCAGGGCGATGATAGGCAGGTCGGTGGTGCGCGGTTCCCGCTTGAGGTGGGCGCAAATTGCGGACCCGTTTATGCTGGCTGGGTCGCAATCCAGCACTACGGCCTGAAGCTCCCGTTGTTCGGCCAAGGCCAGCGCAGCCTTCGCGCCGTCTGCCGTCTCACTGCTGAAACCGTCAACCTCCAGTATGTGGCTGTAGAGCAGATAGAACTCGGCATCTTGCGAGCAGATCAGGACCAGCGGCTTCTTCATCGGCGATACCCCAACAACCTGGTCGGCCTCGAGTCCCTGGATCGAGGGGACTGGCCAACATAGTTTCTCGGGTCCGTCATGATGGCCTTTCTCGAAAATCGCGCCCATCATGCCAGCGCCACGTGGGGAAAGGTTTCGATGACTGAAATCGCATCGTCGACCAGCTTCGTACCGGCCGTGGCGAGCTTCAGGAGCGTCTCGAAGCCAAACCGGTGGACATCGCGCAGCGTTTTGGACAAAACGACCAGCCGTCCGGTCGTGAAAAGCACCCGACCAAAACCCTCATGGCTCACCTGGATCATCGGCGATGCCATAAGGCCGCAGCGCTCCTCGATCGCAAGCCCGATGGCGGCGTAGTACTTGTCGAGCCTCCACAGCACGTCGGGATCGGGATCTCCGATGATTGGGATCCCTCGGCGCTGTTCCTTGGTAATGATGAAGTCGCCCAGCAGCTCAGCGTCCGCTTTGCGTTCCCACGAGCCATAGGAATCCTGAGAACGGATCAGCCGCACGAGGCATTTGACGAACGGGGTGCAAAGAGCCGCCTCGTCTTCGGCGACAGCTGGGGGGATTGCGGGGTCAGGCATTGGCGTCCTCCTCTTTTCAGTCCTCGTCCTCGAAGGACGGTTTCTTTTCGGCAATGCCCGCTCGCGCCAGCACCTTGCGCAGCCAAGGCGGAGGACACGTCCTGAGCATCATCTGCGTGCGCAAGAGCACCTGTGGGATCGATTGGGGCTCCGCCACTTTGATCGGGTGGATTTTTGCCGCGACAAGCTTGGCTGCCGAAGGGCCGCCAATTGCCAGACAAAACAGGATCTGACAGCCCTTGAGCGCATCCACCTTTGGCGTGATGCGATCATCGCGCTCGGCCCGATGCTCCCCGCTTTCATCGGACACGTCATCGAAGGCCACGGCTTCTACGAGATTCCATTCCTCGCGCGTCACGTCGTAGACAGCAAAGCGCCTGGCCGACCCGAAATGGGCGTTGAGGTCCTGCATGTCCTGAGTGGCGATCGCAACGCGCAATGCGCCCTTACGTCGTTCAGGCATCGGGGCGAAAACCTCACTACTGACCAGCGAGAGGCGGCGAACAGCGTTCATCGTGATATTTCTCGATTACGGAGTGGATCAAGCGCCTCAGGAGTGGGCGCGTGTTGGTTGGCCTGGAAGATGCTGGCGACCTCGAAGATCATGTCGCGGGTGCCCTGATAGAGAATTGCGAGCTTGTGCTGGCTGCCTAGTCGATCGAAGACCGGGAACCCGATGCGCATGAGCGGAATTCGGAGCCGCTCCGATGCTTGGCGCCCGTGCGAATGCGTGACAAGCAGGTCAGCACCGACGGCAAGACTTTCCAGATCGCCGAGATCGCCGATCTGAACCGAAACCGCCGGGACTTTCTCGAGAATTTTAGACCTGTCGGTCGTTGTGACGGCCGCGGCTATCTCGGAGCCGAGGCCAGCAAAGAAGGTCGCAAGTTGGAACAGCTGGTCTGGTTCGGCAGCGATGGCAATTTTCTTGCCGCCGAAATGGAAATGTCCGTCGAGCATCGCGTCCTGCAATTGCGCCCGGCGCCGGCGCACGCGGGCCGGTACCGCCGCGCCCGAAATCGCAGACAGCAGCGACACGAAGCGGTCCGTGTCCTGCAGCCCAGTCAGTGACTGGAACAACACGTAAGGCACGCCGGTCAACCCGTGCAGCGCTTTCGCCGGGCGGCGCATGTGCTCACCGATGGCGATGCATTGCATGGCCGTGCCCAACTCGCGAATGTCTTCGACGCTGGTGCCGCCGTATGTGGTCGCTACCCAGCGGTCAGGAACCGTACCGTCGAGCGAGCCTGAAATGTCGGGCAGAATAACCGGCTTGAGCCCAAAGCTTTCAACCATGTCACGCATATGCTCGATGTCGGCGACAGTGAGGTTGCATCCGGGCAGGATCGCGATCTTCTTCGGCTGCCGCGCACGTTCGCCCGAGCCTGTAATCCCTTTGATCATTGCGGTGACTGCCTTGGCCCAGCCCTCTTCGATCGCGCCGTCAAAATCCGGCGTGTTGGCCAGCACGACCTCCGTACCCGCAAGCTCTTGCGTGTGCTTCAGCTTGATGTTCGCAATATCACTCGCGCAATCTTCGCCACGCGTCTCCACCAGCGCGGTCGTGCACACCCCGATCAGCTTTGGCTTCGTGCGGTTCTTGAGGTTGAGGATGGCTTCTTCAAGATGGTCGGCAGCGCCGAGGATGGTCGCCACCTCATCCATCGCTGTTGTCTGCAATGGAATCGTTTCTTTGAAGTGCCGTACGAAGAGCACGAGCGCGAAGCTTGTGCATCCCTGGCTGCCGTGGAACAGCGGCATCGCGCCGTCGACCCCAAGAAAGGCAAAGGCGGCACCCAGCGGCTGCGACGACTTCAGCGGGTTCACCGCCGCGGATTTGGTCTGGGGAAGGATGCGGGCCATCGGTCGCCTCAACACTCGCTGAACTCGTGTGCCGTCGCGCCGGCGAATTCATCGAACAGGTGCCCGGACTCCTTCTTCGTGCATGGCAGTTCGTCTTTTAGATCAGGCTGGCAATCCCACGGGGCCGGCTGGCGCACCTGAGACCAGACCGGATTGTGAATGGCGAGGTCGATCTGGCGTACGAGTTCCACCATGCCGGCATAGCCGGCATAAGGGTGCTGGCGCTCCTGGTTGATATCGAGCCAGGGCGTCTTGGCCTTGAGCGCAATGAATTGCGTGCGACCGCCCGACAGCATGATATCGGCCCTGTGTTCAGAGAGCATGGCGTACAGCTCGCGCGCAGCCATGTATTCGAACATATGCTTGTCGTGCTTGAGAACTTGTTTGATGCGCTCCTTGTCCTGCACCGTAGATTTCTTGACCGAGGTGCCGACGATCTCGATTCCGATCTCCATCAGCGCACGGACAACCGACCAGGACTTCACACCGCCTGTGTTGAGCAGCACGCGCTTGCCTTGGAGCCTTTGCCGGTAGGATTCGAGTTTCTTCCACGCGATCGCCTCCTGCTGCGCGATCAGCGTCTCCGTGCGCTCGAGGATCTCCGGATCGGCGCCCTTCCTCACCAGCAGCCTGACAAGGTTGCGAAGAGCTTGCGATGTGTCGGAGATGCCATAGAAGGAGCCCTCGAAGAACGGGATGTCCCAGCGCTCCTCCATCTTGCGGGCAAGACTGATCAGCGCGGTCGAGCACACGATCATTGCCGCCCGGGCGCGGTGCGCGGAAGCAATGTCGCGGTAACGCGCATCGCCGGGAATGCAGGCGCGCACCCGGATGCCGAGCCGATCGAGGAGCGGCTTTACAAGCCAGAATTCGCCCGAGAGGTTGAATTCGCCAAGGATGTTGATGTCGTAGGGCCCGGGGTCGTCGGGTTCGACCGTGCCGATGACATGATCGAGCAACGCCTCGGCGGCGAGCTTGTTGCCGAGGTTCTTGGAGCCTGCCAGGCCAGGCGCATTGATCGGCACCACGGCCAAACCGAACTTTTCCGTGGCGCGTTTGCACACGGCCTCGATGTCGTCACCGATCAGCGCCGTTACGCAAGTTGAGTAGACGAAGATCGCCGGCGGCGCGTATGTGTGCTTGATCTCGCGGATCGCCTTGAAGAGTTTCCGCTCGCCCTGCCCCATCACCAGGTCGAGTTCGGTGAGGTCGGTCGTGAAGCTTGTCCGCCACAAGGTCGGCCCTGACGAAACCGCACCACGGTTGTCCCAAGAATTGCCCTCGCAGGCGAGCGGCGCATGGACCAGATGCGCAACGTCGGTGATCGGCTGCAGGACGATCTTGGCTCCGTCAAAGGCGCAGCCGCCGGCTGCCGCCCCTGGTGTCAGCGACTTCGAGCAGCCCTCCTTGCGCGCCTTGGCATCTTTGCCACGGTTCTTATCGCAGGCGGGCTCATCGAAGGCGTCCTTGATTTTGGCGCTGAGGGAGGACATCGCTCAGCCTCCCCAGTCCATTGGGCAAGGAATGGCCTCGGCGAAAAGCCGGCCACGGCTCTTAGCGCGTGAGGTCATAGGAATAATCCGTCACACCCGTCTCGCTCGTCTCGCGATCGAGTTTGTCGAAGATCTTGTCGAGGATCGTCGTCAGCACGCGCAACGCGCCCTGGTAGCCAAAGAGCGCAAAGCGGTGATGATGGTGCCGATCGAAGATCGGAAACATCAGCCGGATCAGCGGCGTTCCGGTGTCGCGCTCCAGGTACTTGCCGTAGGAATTGCCGATCAAAAGGTCCACCGGCTCGGTAAAGAGCAGCGAGCGCAGCGCCCACAGGTCCTTGCCCGCCCAAACCTGGGCAGCCTTGCCGAAAGGCGAGGATGCTAGCAGCTTCTTCAAATCGGCTTCCCATGCCGAGGTGCCATTGGTGGCGAGGCAATGGGTTGGCTCGCCGCCGGTCTCCATGACAAAGCGGGCCATTGCGTGAACGAAGTCGGGATCACCGTAGATGGCGTATTTCTTACCATGCAGCCAGGATTGGCTGTCCGCCATGGCGTCTACCAGTCGGCCGCGCTCGAGGCGAATTGCCTCGGGAATCTCCTTGCCGGAAATCGCCGCGACCTCCATCAGGAATTCGTCCGTCGCCTGAACGCCGAGCGGATAGTGGAACGAGGCCGTCGCCTGCCCGACCTCCTCGCAATAGCCCAGTGTCTTTCGGGTGTTGTGATGCTGCAGCGAAAGCGTTGCCTCGGCGTTGAGGGCCTTCTTCACCTCGTTGATCTTCGTGCCCCCGTCATACATGCGGTATTCACCGTCCGAAGGCGTATCGAACTGGTCAGAGGCATCCTGGATCAATGTATAGGACACGCCCATTACATCGAGCAGGCGCTTGAGCTCCCGGTTGTTGCCGACGCAGAAGCCGTCGAAGCCCGGAATGATGTTGATGGTTCCTTCGATTTGCGTACGCTCCTGACCTTTCCAGAAGTGCTCCAAAATGCCTTTGACCATGTTGTCATAGCCGTCGACATGACTGCCAACGAAGGCCGGGGTGTGGGCAAAGGGCACGTCGAAGTCGCGCGGGACTGAATCTTCGTCCTTGGCGTTCTGGATGAAGCTGTGCAGGTCGTCGCCAATGACCTCTGCCATACAGGTCGTCGACACGGCAATCATCTTGGGGTCGTAGAGCTGGTAGGTGTTGGCGAGCCCGTCGACCATGTTCTTCAGGCCGCCAAACACCGCCGCATCCTCGGTCATTGAGGAGGAGACCGCCGCGGCAGGCTCCTTGAAATGGCGCGACAGGTGCGAGCGGTAATAGGCGACGCAACCTTGGCTGCCGTGGACGAAGGACATGGTTCGCTCGAAGCCGGCGGCAGCGAATACCGCACCCAGCGGCTGGCAGGCCTTGGCCGGGTTCACGACAAGCGCTTTGCGGGCGAGGTTCTTTTCGCGGTATTCCCACGTCTGGGTGAAATCGCGCTGATCGGAAACGATTTCATCGGGGTGCGGACATTCGAAGTTTAGCTTCTTCTCAGCGAGCATCTTTCTGTATTCCGGCTCGCGGAACAGGGGAGCGTGATCGAGAATTTTTTCAGCCGACTGCGGCATGATGATTACCTCTTTTGCATCTGGCTGCGCGGGACGGCAGCTCAGGACGTCAAGACGTTCCAGGCTCCGGCGGATCAGAGGCCGCGGGAGTTCACCGTCTCAGTGGGAGACTGGGGCTGAAGCAAATGTTTATTCGGCAGCCATCGCCCGCTCATCGCCCCGGCTTCTTTTCCAAGGCGCGTGGAATAGGTCCCAGACCGGGTTGTTAATGGCGAGATCCACATCACGTGCGAAAATGGCAAAGCCGTCGTAGCCGTGATACGGGCCTGAATAATCCCAGGAATGCATCTGGCGGAACGGTATGCCCATCTTCTGCACCGGGTATTTTTCTTTGATTCCCGAGCCGACCAGATTTGGGCGAATCCCTTCGATGAATTTCTCCAACTCATAGCCGGTCACGTCATCGTAGATCAGCGTGCCGTTCTTCACGTAGTGGCCGGTGCGCTGATAGTCGTCGCTGTGGGCGAATTCATAGCCGGTGCCCACGATGACCATGCCGAGGTCCTCGTAGGCCGTGACGACGTGGCGGGGGCGCAGGCCGCCGACATAGAGCATCACGGTATTTCCTTCCAGGCGCGACAGGTACTTGGCGATGACCGCATCAACAAGCGGCCTGTACTTGGCAATGACCTTTTCGGTCTTCTCCTCGATTTCCGGCCCAAAATGCTTGGCTATGTTGCGCAGAGAGGCTTCGATCTGGGAGGGACCGAAGAAATTGTACTCCATCCAGGCGACGCCATACTTTTCCTCCATATGCCGACAGATGTAATTCATCGACCGGTAGCAGTGGATAAGATTGAGCTTAGCCTTCGGGGCGCGCTCGATCTCTGCGAGTGTGGCGTCACCCGACCAGTTGCCAACCACGCGCAGCCCTATCTCCTCAAGCAGTATGCGCGAGGCCCAGGCATCGCCGCCGATATTGTAGTCGCCGATGACGTTGACGTCGTAGGGGCCGGCCTCGAACTTGACATCCTTTTTGTCGAAGACCCAATCCCGGATTGCATCATTGGCGATGTGGTGGCCAAGCGACTGCGAGACGCCGCGGAAGCCCTCGCAGCGTACCGGCACGATCGTCTTGTCATACTCCTTGGTCTTTTTGCGAGAAACGGCCTCGGTGTCATCGCCAATCAGGCCGATAGGGCATTCGGACTGCACGGTGATGCCGTTGTTGAGCGGAAACAAGACTTCAATCTCGTCAATGATCTGTTCCAGCTTCTTGTCGCCGCCGAAGACGATGTCCTTCTCCTGGAAATCGGAGGTGAACTGCATTGTCCCGAACGTGTCGACGCCCGTTGTACCGACGTAGTAGTTGCGGCGCTGCGACCAAGAATATTGGCCGCAGCCGACCGGGCCGTGCGAGATATGGACCATATCCTTGACTGGCCCCCACACCACGCCTTTCGAACCAGCATATGCACAGCCGCGAATCGTCATCACCCCGGGAATGGACTTGATGTTCGATTTGACGTCGCATTCGGAAAGGACCTCGCTTTCCCCGCCAGCCTCGTTGCCGCTCTTTGCGACGTTGAGGTGCTTCTTGCGGCGCTTCGCCGCCTTGTCGGGATAATGCGACAGCACCTCTTCGATAAGCTTCGCATGAAGAGCACCGTCATTCTCGTATTCCCGGCTCATGAGTCCCCCTTTCAAGGTTGGGTGACGCCTCAAAGAATAGGCGCCGTTCTCTGCAAGGCGCGCCGATTCATGGCAGCGCTAATGTCACTACTGGGCCGCCGCCTTCGCCGCTTCCTTGGAGTGAAGCTCGGCAAGCATCTGCTCGTCGGTCTTCATGATGCCGAAGTCGAGCAGCATCTCCTCCAGCTCCTCCATGGTGATCGGCGTCGGGATCGTACCCTGGCCCGAATTGGCGTGGATCTTCTCGGCCAGAGCGCGGTATTCCCCTGCCTGCTTTGAGTCCGGCGCGTACTGGATCACCGACATCTTCCTGAGTTCGGCATGTTGGACGATGTTGTCGCGGGGCACGAAGTGGATGAGCTTGGAATTCAATCGGCCAGCCAGTGCTTCGGCCAGATCGAGTTCGCGGTCGGTTTGACGTTCATTGCAGATCAGCCCGCCCAGCCGCACACCGCCCGAATGGGCATATTTGAGGATGCCCTTGGCGATGTTGTTGGCGGCATAGAGCGCCATCATCTCGCCGGACATGACGATATAGATCTCCTGGGCCTTGCCTTCGCGGATCGGCATGGCGAAGCCGCCGCATACCACGTCGCCGAGGACGTCATAGGAGACATAATCGACATCGTCATAAGCGCCATTCTCCTCGAGGAAATTGATCGAGGTGATGACGCCGCGGCCGGCGCAACCGACACCCGGCTCGGGGCCGCCGGACTCCACGCACTTGATGCCTCTGTAGCCCACCTTGAGCACGTCCTGGAGTTCGAGGTCTTCCACCGAGCCTTCCTGTGCGGCGAGATCCAGGACGGTATCCTGAGCTTTCGAATTCAGGATCAAGCGTGTGGAATCGGCTTTGGGGTCGCATCCTACGATGAGGATTCTCTGCCCGAGGTCGACAAGGGCAGCGAGCGTATTTTGGGACGTGGTGGACTTGCCGATGCCGCCTTTTCCGTAAAAGGCGATCTGACGCAGACCTGACATAATAGCTTTCCTTCCTTCGTTCTAATTATCGCGACTGCCCGCGACACAAGTGCCGATAGGCAGCTCGTGCCGCCTCACACCAAGCATCGCAAAAAGCGTACCAGCGTGATCGGCCGATCCCAGAAGAAACTTTGTCATTAAATTCCAGCCGCTTAGACGGCGGCAAAACGCGCGAACGGGCCTTTCAGGCGTCTGTCACGGACACGACAAAGCCGACACAGATTGTCGTGCGCCATCCAAACCGCCGTGTGTCGAGCTCGAAGCGGGAGAATGGGGAAGTTAGCCCAAAGCTGATGGCGAGACCATCGGAAGACATCGGCTCTTGTCTTTCCAGCCTGCCATTGATCGGGCGGTCGCTGGATGAGCAGGAGCCTGGGGCTTGACCGCGGCGCGGGTAGTTCAGGCAGGCTTACAGAGCGGGAACGCCGGCGGCCGATAGACATCCGCGCTTAACCTTTCATAGCCCGTCTACAAGTTGGTTCCGCCGACGCGCTATATGGAAGCCAAATAATTCAGTAGCTTAGCCGAGAGCATTGATTTTTTCAGAAAGATACGTGTTATACGCGTATGAACCGCCGAACCCATGGTCGGCGCCCTCATGCGCGTGAGACCCCGTTGTGGGCGAGGCTCGCGACTGGCTGCACGATCCTAGCCGGCCTGCTTGCCATTGAGTTTGGTCCCGCCGCGGTAGGCTGCGGCATCAAGGGCAACATCAGCTACAACACTGGCAAGAAGATTATCACGTTCTTGGACAGGAATCTTACTGGGAGACACGCATCAACCTATTGAAGGGCGAGCGGTGGTTTTGTTCAGAGGAAGCTGCACGAAAGGCGGGCGGGCGGGCTTCGAGAGGTTAGTGTCGCGGCAGCTTGCAGATCTGCCCACGGGGCCGCCACGATCGCAAAGTGTGTACAAAAGCGCCCTCTCTGCCGAACTGAACAGTGCTCACGGCCATAGCCTCGGATGAGCCCGACTGGCTTGACCTCTGCATGATGAGAGCAGCTTTTACACCAGGTGCGCAGCACATGTCTTTAACGAACGCATCGTCTTCAAGAATATAGAGAGCAATTCGGAAAACCGAGTAGTTGGCGGCGAAGCTAGGAGAAGGTATACACTACCCTCTTGTTACCCCAGAGTAGAACGTGCAGCTGCGGCAAGACGCGGGCTTCGAACCACCTGTCGCTGGTCACCTTTTCTACCAGCGGTTCCATGCGCATCATATTCCGTCGGACTCGACAGAGACGTCTTCATTACCACGGCGGGGCGGCGTGTGATTGCCGGGTTGCAGACAAACCTCGCCGCGACGTATTTGGGACGAGTGGTGTCGGCACCGAATCCCTATCATTTAGACTAGCCAGCTTGGGGAGCGCCGTCAGACCGCCAGACCGGAAGAGGAGGCTTCGCGCCAACTTGTGCCAAGAATGTTGGACCGTGCGGAACCGCTGGGGCGGCGCTCAACTCTGGCGCAGGATGAAGCGTCGATTGGGTGAATGAATAGGGCGCGCGTTCGACGGGTAGAGTGAGGCAAATCGCTGGATGTCTGCCGGATCAACGTCAACCGGTTCCATCGCCACCATCCACTCGACGTTTTCGGTGCACGGCGGCGTCGTCAGTGAGCCCTCATAAGTCCAATAGCCAAGCGAGGCTGGCAGAAGCCAGTTGGGATTCACCTCGTCGATCGTCACCTCCCCATTCGGCAGTTCGGGAAAGGCCGCAGCAAGGGCAGCAAAGCTGGCATTTGTCGCGCCGGGCGTTAAAAAGACGCCCAGCACGCCCAGAGTACCACTTTGCGTGTCCTTGTGAACGAAATGCACCTCCATCGGGAAGCTCTTGCCCGCCACGTGATGTTCGCTTGGCGCATGGAAATGGAACTGTACCAGTTCGTAGACACGATCGCCGCGGGTCAGCGTGCTGCCTTGTGGCATATTGATTTGAATGGTGTGGCCGTTGTTCACCATATTGCCGCCGCCCTTGTGCCAGCCGATGGCGATATGCGGGATATCCGCCTTGACCGCGCTGTTGATATTGATCGGCGATTGCTGCGTGCCGGCAGAGCATACGAAATTTTCCTTATCCAGATCAGCCCAGTGCTCCGGTCCGACCGGACCGGTGTACCCCCAATGGGCACTGGTCGCTTGGGCGGCTTGAACGCAAATCCGGCATGCGCCGAGCGCAACCAACCCTTTGATCAGGTGACGACGATACATATTACTTTTGCTCCTCTTGCGAACTGATGTTGGTGGCTGCCCTAATGGACGCGTGATGGCCAATCGGCGCGGCCAGTATTGTCCTTTGCAACTGATAGATGCCCGCACGCCTTGGCGTGCTTTCATAAGTGCGGCTGCCGTTTCTCGGCTGGCCGGCTTCTGCAGCCCGCAGCGGGGGCAGTTTCAACCAGCTAAACGATAAAAAATTTTAGCAGACCAGCGCTTGACCCCCGCCGCAAAGGCACAGGCGAAGGTGATCACTGCGCGGCTGCCGTTCGCGCCGGAGGCCGCATCGCTATACTTTACACTCGCTGCCCAAGGAGACGCAGGCGACCCCAATACGTTTTCATCGCTACTCCCGACGCAGCCGACCCACGCCACGAAAACGTTGCTATATTTCACGTTGGGCCAATGAGGAAATCGATCTTCTTTATGGAAGGCATTTGCGCAATGGATGCATTCCCATGCTGACAGTCGTGCGTCAGGCCGGACAATGAGATACATCGATAAGAGCTGGACAAGGATGAGGGGATGACGTGCTTGCGACGGAGCAGGTGGGGCGAGAAGGCCAGTTCTTGCGGATTTCAACTTTGCGTGACGACAGCTCATCGGAGTCAAGGTGACACACGCCGGCAGCGGGGTGTCCGGGCGGTTTCCAACCGCACAATCGCGAGACCGCTGACGCGAACAAAGCTCGGCTGTACTCGGCACGCGAAGAG
>NZ_RZSR01000290.1:0-6136 GCF_004023265.1 Mesorhizobium sp. M1A.F.Ca.IN.020.06.1.1 | reverse complement strand
TCCCTGGAGGGCGTCGTCGAGAAGCTCAGGACTGGTGCGCTTGTGGCCGACATCGGGTGCGGTCACGGCCATTCGACGGCGCTCATGGCAAAGGCCTTTCCGGCTTCCCGCTTCCATGGCTTCGACAATCACGAAGACTCGCTGGTGGAGGCCCGTCGCGGCGCCGCCAAGCAGAGCTTGGAAGGGCGCGTGGCGTTCGAAAAGGCGCGGGCCGACGACTACCCGGGCAGCGGCTACGATCTGATCTGCTTCTTTGATGCTCTGCATGACATGGGCGATCCTGTCGCCGCGGCAGTGCATGCATCAAAGGCGCTGGCGCCGGACGGGACGGTGATGCTGGTCGAGCCTTTCGCCAATGACCGGGTCGAGGACAACATCTCGCCGGTGGCGAGAATGTATTACGCGGCCTCCACCACCATCTGCTGCGCCCACGCTATTTCGGACGGCGGCCGCCTCGTGCTGGGCGCCCAGGCCGGCGAGGCACGGCTGGCGGAAGTGTTCCGCAAGGCCGGGTTCACCCGTTTCCGTCGTGCCTTCGAGACGCCGTTCAACTTGGTCCTCGAGGCCCGGCTCTGACCTTCGAAAGCTAACACCGGTCGGTCGCAGCGGACGACTTCCGGCCTCGCGGCGCAAAGGGGGCGCGGGGCGGGCAGCAATCCCTTCGATCCCAACAAACAGGAGACTGATCATGAAAAACATTCTCACAGGCATAGGCTTCGCCATCGCTACCGTACTTGCCGCACCGCTCGCCGTTGCGCAGGAACTGCCGGCGGCCGAGCAGACCTACAAGGAAATCGAGGCGACGCTCGGCATCGTGCCGAGCCATATCAAGGCCTATCCAAAGTCGGCAGTCGCCGGCGCTTGGGCGATGTTCAAGGGTCTCGAGCTTCAACCCAAGAACAACGCTCTCGAACCGAAGGTAAAGTCGCTCATCAACGTCGCGGTGGCGGCGCAGATTCCGTGCCGTTACTGCATCTGGCTGGAAACCAAGATGGCCAAGGACCGCGGCGCCACCGACGAGGAGGTCGCCGAAGCCGTGGCCCATGCCGGCTACGTCCGGCACTGGAGCGCCGTGCTGAATGGCCTGCAGATCGACTTCGAAACCTTCAAGACCGAATTTGGCGGCGACTGACGGCAGGCGGTGCCCGGCGTTTCAACCGGGCACCGCCCCTTCCTGCACGCCCCACCACATGGGAACTCTCATGGAACTGCTCATCAACGCGGCGAACATTCTTTACGTGATTGCCTACTTCACAATGGACATGCTGCGCCTGCGAATGCTCACCCTGACGGCGGCAACCTGCCTGGCAGTATACTTCTACTGCCAGCCCGTCCCGATGTTGAACGTCGTGGCATGGAACGTCTTCTTCATCGGCCTGAACGTGGTCCACATCACCCGGATCGTGCGCGAGCGGTACACTGGCGCAGCGAGCTGATTGCCGGTGGCAGTGCCTCAAAGCATCGGGTGCGCCGATTCGATCATGGCCCCGAAATCGAGTTTGGTCTCGCCTCGCGGCCGTCGAATCGCTCGATTGATCACCGCCAGCCGAGTGCCGGCGCGACGTGCTTCAGGATCGCCTCGATGACATGGGCGTTGTAGTCGACGCCGAGCTGGTTGGGCACGGTGAGAAGCAGCGTGTCGGCCTCGGCGATCGCCTCGTCTTGCCTGAGCTGCTCAACCAGCAGATCCGGCTCGGCGGCGTAGGTACGGCCGAAAACGGCGCGCTTTTCCGGCTCGATATAGCCAAAATGATCCTCGCCCTCGCTGCCGCCGAAATAGGCGCGGTCCATGTCGTTGACCAAGGCGAAGATGCTGCGGCTCACCGACACGCGCGGCTCGCGCGCATGGCCGGCTTCCTTCCAGGCTGCGCGGAAGGCTCTTATCTGCTCAGCCTGCTGGATGTGCAGCGGCTGGCCGCCCTCGTCGAATTTCAGCGTCGAGCTCTGCAGGTTCATGCCGAGCTTGGCCGCCCATTCGGCGGTGGCGTTGGTGGCCGCGCCCCACCAGATGCGTTCGCGCAGGCCGGCCGAGAACGGCTCGAGCCTGAGCAGCCCAGGGGGATTGGGAAACATCGGCCGCGGATTGGGCTGGGCGAAGCCTTCGCCGCGCAACAGATCGAGGAGGATCTCGGCGTGGCGGCGCGCCATGTCGGCATCGGTCTTGCCCTCTTCCGGCACGTAGCCGAAATAGCGCCAGCCATCGATCACCTGCTCGGGCGAGCCGCGGCTGATACCGAGCTGCAGCCGGCCGCCGGCGATGAGGTCGGCCGCACCCGCATCTTCGGCCATGTAGAGCGGGTTCTCGTAGCGCATGTCGATGACGGCGGTGCCGAGCTCGATACGCTTGGTCTTCGCGCCGGCCGCGGCAAGCAGCGGAAACGGCGAGGCGAGCTGGCGGGCGAAATGGTGGACGCGGAAATAGGCGCCGTCGGCGCCGAGCTCCTCGGCCGCGACTGCAAGGTCGATCGACTGCAGCAACGCGTCGGCGCCCGAGCGCGTGCCCGATTGCGGGGCGGGCGACCAGTGCCCGAACGACAGAAATCCGATCTTCTTCATGCGCTCCGTTCCGCGTCGGGCGGCCCGCTGAACCGCTCGTGTTCTTGTGTTGCTCCAGCGCAATACCAGGAAAACGTGCGACGGCGTTCCGCCGCGGAATTGCGCAATGCAACGCAAATAGTTGAAGCCGTGCGGCTATTCAACGAAACGCGACCGGATACAGACCGTCAATCGATCCGGATCCAGACGCCCTTGGTGTTGAGATATTCGTCGAGATGCTCGGCGCCGCCCTCGCGGCCGTAACCGCTCATCTTGTAGCCTCCGAACGGCACGGCCGGGTCGATCGCGTGATAGGTGTTGACCCAGACCGAGCCGGCGCGCAGCCGGTTGGCGAGCTGGTGCGCCTTGCCGACATCCTTGGTGAACACGCCGGCGCCGAGACCGTAGGGCGTGTCGTTGCCGCGCCGCACCGCTTCGTCCAGCGTGTCGAAGGGCAGCGCCGAGATGATCGGCCCGAAGATTTCCTCGCGCGCGATGCGCATGCCGTCGGTGACGCCGGAAAACACGCCGGGCGTCATGAAATTGCCTGCGGCCAGCGCGCCCTTGGTCATGCGCTCACCACCTGTCACCAGCCGCGCGCCCTCGCGCGCGCCGTCCGCGATGAAGCCCGTCACGCGCTCGAGCTGTCTTGGCGAGATCAGCGGTCCGATCTCGGTCTCGGGGTCGGCGCCGTCGCCGATCCGCAGCTTTGCCGCGAAGGCCGCGACGCGTTCGACGAATTCGTCATAGATCGGCCGTTCGACGAAGAGCCGGGAGCCGGCGATGCAGACCTGGCCGGAATTCGCGAAGACCGACATGGCCGCCACCGGCACGGCGCGCTCGATGTCGGCATCGGCGAGCACGATCACCGGCGATTTGCCGCCTAGCTCCAGCGACACGCGCTTCATGTTGGCGGCCGAGGCGCGCAGAATCGCCTGGCCGGTGGCGGTCGAGCCGGTGAAGACCACCTTGTCGACATCCATATGCGCCGCGAGCGGCGCACCGGCTTCCGCGCCCGTGCCGGTCACGACGTTGACGACGCCCGGCGGCACGCCGGCCTCCTGCATCAGGTCGGCGATCAGAAGCGGCGTCAGCGGTGCCTCTTCCGACGGTTTCAGCACGATGGTGCAGCCGGTGGCCAGGGCTGGGCCGATCTTCCAGATCGAGGCGGCGGTGGGCGCATTCCACGGAATGATCGCGCCGACCACGCCGACCGGCTCCTTGCGCGTGTAGGAGACGATCTCGCCGGGCAGCGAATTGCCGATCGTCTGGCCGTGGATCGACGTCGCCATGCCGGCATAGAAGCGCAGCATGCCGAGCACGCGGTTGCGGTTGGCCAAAGTGCGGGTGATCGGCATGCCCATGTCGGTGGTGTCGGAAAGCGCCAACTCTTCCCAATGCCGTTCCATGAGATCGGCGATCTTCAACAGCAGCAGCTGGCGCTCATAGGGCTTGAGGCGGCTCCACGGTCCCTCGAAGGCGCGCCGCGCGGCGGCCACTGCCAGGTCGACGTCCTTGGAATCCGCAAGCGGCACGGTGCCCAGCACCGCGCCGGTGGCGGGGTTGCGCGTCTCGAAAGTCCGGCCGCTCACCGCATCGCGCCACTCACCGTCGATCATCATCTGCCGGTGCCGGCCGTCGATCGGCGTGCGCAGGGGAAGGTCTCTCACCGATAACGTCATCTGAAGCCGCTTCCTCTGATGAGCATGGCCTTATGCCACCGGCCTGCGCACGGGCGCAAGTTCGCCGCCGCGGTCGAGAATGTGCAGCCGGCGACGGCTGATTTGTCCATCCGCCATACTTTGTGCGTCATCGCCTGTTGAACAAGGCTGAACCGGCCCCGCCTTCCGAAAAGGGCGGCGAAACACGGACCTCGGTAGCCATTCATGCATGACCTGACGCCCGTTCTCTCCACCGTGGCCGCTTCGTTCCTGGCGTCCTTTGTTGAGGTGGTCGAAGCCTTCACCATCGTGCTGGCCGTCGGCGTGACGCGCGGCTGGCGGCCGGCGCTGACAGGCGCCGTCTCGGCGCTCGCCGTGCTGGCGGCGCTGGTGCTGGCTTTCGGACCGCTGCTGCAGCTGATCCCGATCACGCTCCTGCAATTCGTGGTCGGCGTGCTTCTTATCCTGTTCGGCATGCGCTGGCTGCGCAAGGCGATCCTGCGCAGCGCCGGGATCATCGCGCTCCGCGACGAAGAGGCAGCCTTTTCCAGGGAAACCGACGCGCTGACCCGCTACGCCAACGATCGTCGCGCCGGCTATCTGGCCGGCGTGGCGGCCTTCAAGGCGGTGCTGCTCGAAGGAGTCGAGGTGGTGTTCATCGTCATTGCAGTCGGGACCGCGCATGGCCAGACGCTCTATGCCGGTCTCGGAGCGCTGGCCGCATTCGTGCTTGTAATGCTGATCGGCCTCGCCATGCACCGGCCGCTGGCGCGTGTGCCGGAAAATGCGCTCAAATTCGTGGTCGGCCTGATGCTGACCAGTTTCGGCGTGTTCTGGACAGGCGAAGGCCTCGGCGCCGAATGGCCGGGCGAGGATTTTGCGCTGCTTGCCATCTTCGTCGTCATCGCCGCGGCATCCTTCGCCATGGTGCGCTGGCTGCGCAACGCCCACGTGGCTGCTGCCAAAGCAATTCCAGGAAAAGTGTGAAACGGTTTTCCGTCCGGAATTGCGGTCAAAAAGAAACAGAGCGGCTTGCCGTTTCCGTGAAATGGTGAACCGCTCGAAGGGAATTGCCCGATGAAAATCGTCCGCCTCGTCCTGAAGGAGCTCGTCGGCATGTTCGTCGACGACGGCAGCCTTGCGCTTCTGGCACTGCTTCTGATCGCTTTGGTCGCCGGCGCCGTGAAGCTTCTGGCGCTGCCGCCGCTCCTCGGCGCTGTCCTGATCCTGATCGGCTGCCTGGCGATCCTTTTGGAAAGCACAAGGCGCGGCGCGCGCGGCGGAGGCAAAGGCTAAGCCGGCCTGATGGGTGGCGCGGGCCAATTCGACGCGACGCGCTTTAGGCTCGGAGGGCGCGACTTTCCTCGCCGATCGCGCGTTTGACGAAAAGCTCGGCGTGCTCGGCCCACTGGATTTCTGTGACGTTGTTCTCGCGAACCGATCGCTTGAAAGCTTCCCGCAACGCGTCGAGTTCAAACACCGACAACCGTCCGAGCGTATCGTGTTTCGACGTGCGAATTTCCATCACGCAGCCCAACAGCCCAAGTCATAAAGAGGTATATGCTTCGCCAGCTCGGACTCAAGGCATTGCCCCTGACTTCTTTTGGGTGCAATCGCTGGGCTTTTTAGCTCGGGCAGCGAAACGCCCAATCGCAATCAGTAGATTGTGAACAAGGTCGGCAGCATGCCGATCATACGAAAATGCTCGACCGCCTCGATAAGCGGAAAGAAGGCCAGAAAATATAGGCCGTCCCGGAACGTGCTTTTCAGCGCGCTGGTGGAAAAGACCCAGTGGTCCTCGTCGCGGTAGAGCATCGGATTCGGCCAGAAACGCGGCGTCCGCTCGGCATAGGCCGTGTAGGCGGCGCCGAACTTGCCGGACAGGAACTCGGCCTCCCGGCCGGCGGTGAACGGGAAGACGAGGAAGCTTGCAAGCCCAA
>NZ_RZSR01000289.1:0-6154 GCF_004023265.1 Mesorhizobium sp. M1A.F.Ca.IN.020.06.1.1 | reverse complement strand
GCGTCAAGGCGGCCCTTGCCGCCCAGGGCGTCGACATTTCCTGGACCGGCGTCTCCGGCGACAATTCGAACGCGGTGCTGCAGGGCGTGTCCATCAAGCCGGCAGCCGAGAAGGAAGCCCTGCCGATCGGCGACGTGAAGCTGGAGGGCATCACCGAGGCCAATGGCGGCTTCGAGATCGCGACCGTCTCGAGCTCGGCATTCGAGCGCAGCCAGGACGGCGTGACGCTCAACCTCAGCCCCGTTGTCATTCACGGCATGAAGGTGCCGGCCGAAGGCAGCACCGACCCGCTCGGCTCGCTGATGATGTACAAGTCGGCCGAGCTCTCCAACATGACCGTCAAGGTCGGCGACAAGACGGCCTTCTCGATGGACGGGCTGGCCGTCCAGATCACCCCGCCGGCCGACGGCAAGGCGATGGACTTCACCGCCAACACGGAAAAGTTCAACGCCGACCTGACACTGGTCGAGGACCCGAAGTCGAAGGAGGCGATCCAAGCGCTCGGCTACCAGAATATCTCCGGTACGGTCTCGATGGCCGGCACCTGGCAGCCCAGCGACGGCAAGATGGAGCTGTCGAAATACGACATCTCGGTCGAGAATGCCGGCACGCTCGGCATGACCTTCAATCTCGGCGGCTACACCCTCGACTTCATCAAGTCGATGCAGGAGATGCAAAAGAAGTTCGCCGCACAGCCGGAGGGTGCCGACAATTCCGCGCAGGGCATGGCCATGCTCGGCCTCTTGCAGCAGCTGTCCTTCAACGGCGCCTCGGTGCGCTTCGACGACGATTCGCTGACCGGCAAGGTGCTCGACTATGTCGGCAAGCAGCAGGGCATGTCCGGCAAGGACGTCGCCAACCAGGCCAAGGCGATCGTGCCGTTCGGCATGGCGCAGCTCAACAATCCCGAACTGACGGCCGAGGTATCGGCCGCGGTCAACAAGTTCCTCGACGACCCCAAGAGCCTAGAGATCTCGGCCGAACCGCCGGCGTCGGTGCCGTTCGCGCTGATCATGGCCGGCGCCATGTCCAACCCGCTCGACCTGCCGAAGACGCTGGGCGTGAAGGTCAAGGCGAACGAGGACTGATCGGGGGCGCCTCGCACCTGCCAGCATTATCCAACGGCGGTTCGGATGATCCGGATCGCCGTTTTCCTACGATCAGGGCCTGACCTCCTCGACGAAGGCGTTCGTCGCTCTTTACAAAGAGTATGTCGGACCACACCGGCCCGCCGTGACCCTCCTCGGGGTCTCGGGTTTGGCATTCCCGCAGCAATTGGTTGAAATCCGGGCGGTTGCCCACACGCTCTGACCCAATCCTTGAGAAAATGGCTCTAGGAGCGATGGCCAGCCGCCAATCGCTCCCGGGGCCACCATCGATTCAGGATGAGCCCCCGCGTCAGTCCTTCTTCGCGACGGCGACGCGCAGCGACAGCTCCCGAAGCTGCTGCGGGGTGGCCTCCGAAGGGGCGTTCATCAGCAGGTCATAGGCCTGCTGGTTCATCGGGAACATGGTCACCTCGCGCAGGTTCTTGGCGCCGACCAAAAGCATGACGATGCGGTCGATGCCGGCCGCCATGCCGCCATGCGGCGGCGCGCCATACTGGAAGGCGCGGTAGAGGCCGCCGAAGCGCTCCTCGACCGTCTGGCGATCGAGGCCGACCATCTCGAAGGCCTTGACCATGGTCTCCGGCAGGTGGTTGCGGATGCCGCCGGAAGCGATCTCGAAACCGTTGCAGACCATGTCGTATTGGAACGCCTTGATGCCCAGCGGCTCCTGACCGCCGAGCGCGTCGATGCCGCCCTGCGGCATGGAGAACGGATTGTGGGCGAAGTCGATCTTCTTCTCGTCCTCGTTCCATTCGAAGAACGGGAAGTCGACGATCCAGCAGAGCTCGAAGCGATCGCGGTCGACGAGGTTCAATTCCTCGCCGGCGCGGGTGCGCGCGGCGCCCGCGAAGGAAACGAACTTCTTCGGGTCGCCGGCGACGAAGAAGGCGGCATCGCCATCGGCAAGGCCAAGCTGCTGGCGCACCGCCTCGGTGCGTTCCTCACCGATGTTCTTGGCGATCGGTCCGGCGCCTTCGAGCTTGTCGCCCTCCTTGCGCCAGAAGATGTATCCGAGGCCTGGCTGGCCCTCGCCCTGCGCCCAGGAGTTCATGCGATCGCAGAAGGCGCGGCTGCCGCCGGTCTTGGCGGGGATAGCCCAGACTTCGGCCTTCGGATCGTTGGCCAGGATGTTGGCGAAGACCTTGAAGCCGGAATCGCGGAAATGATCCGAGACCGCCTGCATCTCGATCGGGTTGCGCAGGTCCGGCTTGTCGGTGCCGTAGGTCCGCATCGCCTCGTCGAAGGGAATGCGGCGGAATTGCTGAGTCACCGGCTTGCCGGCGGCAAAGGTCTCGAAGACGCCGCGAAGCACCGGCTCCATGGTGGAGAGCACGTCATCCTGCTCGACGAAGCTCATCTCGAGGTCGAGCTGGTAGAACTCGCCGGGCAGGCGGTCGGCGCGCGGATCCTCGTCACGGAAGCAGGGCGCGATCTGGAAGTAGCGGTCGAAGCCGGAGACCATGATCAGCTGCTTGTACTGCTGCGGCGCCTGCGGCAGGGCATAGAAGGTGCCGGGATGGATGCGCGACGGCACCAGGAAGTCGCGCGCGCCTTCGGGCGACGAGGCGGTCAGGATCGGCGTCGAGAATTCGGTGAAACCGACCTCGCCCATGCGCTTGCGCATCTCGGCGATGATCTTGGTGCGCGCAACGATGTTCCTGTGCAGCGTCTCGCGGCGCAGGTCGAGGAAGCGGTATTTCAGGCGGATGTCCTCGGGGTATTCAGGCTCGCCGAACACCGGCAGCGGCAGCTCCTTGGCCGCCGAGAGCACTTCGATCTCGCGCGCGAAAATCTCGATCTCGCCAGTCGGCAAATTGGCGTTGACGGTCTCCGGCAGGCGCGCCTTGACCTCGCCGTCGATGCGGATCACCCATTCGCCGCGCACCGTCTCGGCGACCTTGAAGGCCGGCGAGTCCGGGTCGGCGACGATCTGGGTCAGGCCGTAATGGTCGCGCAGATCGATGAAGAGCAGCCCGCCATGGTCGCGCACGCGATGCACCCAGCCGGACAGGCGGACCGAATTGCCGACGTCGGTCTTTCTCAATTGGGCACAGGTGTGGCTGCGGTAACGATGCATTGTCATTGGTGGAGTCCGGAATTGCGGGCGAAAGCCCGGCTCGAAAATTGGCGCGAAAAGCGCATGAGAGGCCGGCTTTGTCAAGGCAAGCGGTCACACGCAGGCGCGGTGCCCCAGGTCAGGCAAAGTGGATTTCGGCACCCAGGCGCTCGAAATCGGCAAGGATGGGTGAAGGCGCCGTCTTGTCCACCACCAGATGGCTTATCGCGTCGGGCGCGGCGACGCGATAAGGCGCCGCGGTGGCGAGCTTGTCGTTGGTGACGACGATCACGATGCCGGCGCTATTCCCGGCCATGGCGCGCTTGACCTCCGCTTCCGCCGAATCGAAGGCGGTGACGCCACGCGAGGCATCGAGGCCGCAGGAGCCAAGGAAGAACAGATCGGCGCCAAGCTGCGCCACGGCGGCCAGCGTATCGCCGCCGACACAGGTGCCGAGGTCGCGGACATACCTGCCGCCCAGCACAAACAGCTCGACCAGGGGCAGATCGGCGAGTGCCGATGCGACGCCCGGCGAATTGGTAGCGACCGTCAGCTCTGGAGCGCGGGCTTCTTCGGCGCCGGGCTGTTCGGCGGCGCCATGGCGCATCTCGGCCTGTCGCCGCAGCTGCATCTGGCGCTGGTGGTGCCGATGGTGACCATTGCAACGGCCCTGTTTCTCGGCGGCTTCGAGCCGGCGCCCGCCCGCTTCGCCAGCTCCGGCGACAAGGCGCCGATGTTCGCGCGGCCGACATTGCCGATCCTGGTCCTGGTCGCCGTGACGCTTTCGGCGATGCTCCTCGAAGGCGCCAGCATCGACTGGTCGGCGATCTACATGCGCACCGTCTTCGACTCCGGCCCCTTCGTCGCCGGGCTTGACCGTGGCGCTGTTTGCCTTCTCGCAGGCAACCACACGCCTTTTCGCCGACTCCTTCGTCGACCGCCACTCGCCAAGCGGGGTCGCGCGCGTGCTCTTGGCAGCGATGGCGGCCGGCGTGCTCATCGTCTTCTTCTCGCCGCTGCCGGCCGTTTCGATGTTTGGCTTTGCCCTGTTGGGCATCGGCAGCAGCGCCCTCTTCCCGCTGGCGATCTCCGCCGCCGCGCAACGGACGGATCGCCCGGCGGCGATCAACGTCGCGGCGCTCTCACAGATTTCCTTCATCGCTTTCCTGCTCGGCCCGCCGCTGCTCGGCTTCGTATCGGACCATTGGGGCATCCGCTCCGCCTATGGCATCGGCATCCCCTTCATCGCGCTCAGCCTGCTGACGGTAGGTTCACTTGGCCGGAGGCCGGCCGTGGAGAACATCCATGCGTTTCCGGGCAAGACACCTGCTACGGTCGAGCTGGAGATAGAAATACGGGCCGGCAAGGCTTAGGACACCCCTACCCCAATTGGCAGCCCATCTCCTCGGCCGGGTGCAAGGATGTGAAGTTGCATTTGCGGCTGGCGTTGACAGGATCTATGGTCCAAGAAGAGGTCACAGATCCGTGATTGCCTCTCTTTAATGTCGTCCATCCGTCCGCTTATTCCGCTCCTGATTGCCGCCGGCATCCTGCTTGGCGGCAACGGGCTGCAGGGCACGCTGATTGCCTTGCGCGGCGCGCAGGAAGGCTTTTCCGCTTCCGATATCGGCCTGATGGGCACGTTCTATTTCGCCGGTTTCCTGCTCGGCTGCCTAGCCGTCACGCGTATCCTGAAGGCGGTCGGCCACGTCCGGACTTTTGCCGCGCTGGCCGCGATCGCCTCGGTCGGCACGCTGCTTCTGGTGCTCGTCATCGACCCCGTCATGTGGTGCGCGGTGCGCTTTGCCGGCGGCTTCTGCTTTGCCGGCCTGTTCACCGTCATGGAAGCCTGGCTGAATTCCGGCGTCGGCAACAAGGATCGCGCGCGGGTGCTTGCCATATATCGCATGGTCGACATCGGCTCCGTTACCGGCGCGCAATTCCTGATTCCGATCTTCGGCGCCGGCGGTTTCGCCATCTTCGCCGTCATGTCGATGATGATCACCTTTTCGCTGGTGCCGGTCTCGCTCGGGGACCGCTCGAACCCGGCGCCTCCGGAAGACGTCAAGCTCGACCTGCCGCGCGTCTGGCGGATCTCGCCGCTCGGCTCGATCGGCTGCATCGCCGTCGGCCTCACAAACAGCGCCTTTCGCACGCTGTCGCCGGTCTATGCCGAGGAGATCGGCATGTCGGTTGCCGATGTCGTGACCTTCGTCAGCGTCGGCATTTTTGGAGGCGCCCTCATCCAATATCCGCTTGGCTATCTCTCCGACCGCCGAGACCGGCGCTCGGTGCTGTTGGCGACGACGTGCTGCGCATTGCTTGCTGCGCTGGCGCTGGCCTTCGTGGCGCGCGCCGACCCGTTCCTCAACTTCATCATCGTTTTCATCTTCGGCAGCTTCGCCATGCCGCTCTATTCACTATCGGCCGCGCATGCCAACGACCGCGCCGGCAAAGGTGAGTTCGTGCTGATCAACGCGGCGTTGATGCTGTTCTACTCCTTCGGCGCGATCGGCGGTCCGATTGCGGCCTCGGCGGTGATGCAACATTTCGGGCCGAGCGCGCTGTTCGTTTTCAACGCCCTCGTCTATGCCGTTCTCATCATTGTGATCCTCTACCGCATGCAGGTGCGGTCGAGTGTGCCGGCCGGCAGCCGCAGCCGCTTCACCGCGCTTTTGCGCACGTCGACGCTATTCGCGCGGCTGGCGCGGCGGGGTGGCGATTCAGACAAGCAGGATTAGGCGTTTCAGCGTTTCGCGGACACGCCGAACCGCTCTATCTCTTTGATTTTACGCAATTACGGACGGAAAACTGTTCGTCACTTTTCCTGGAATTGCTCTAACTGCGGCTTGACGAAAGCGCTTGCGGCTGAAATTGAAGAGGCCTGATATGATGCCAAAAGCGAATTGATGCACGTCATCACCACCCAGAAAGAACTCGAGAGCGTCATCGCGGCGTTCGAAAAGTCCGAATTCGTAACCGTCGACAC
>NZ_RZSR01000288.1:0-6160 GCF_004023265.1 Mesorhizobium sp. M1A.F.Ca.IN.020.06.1.1 | reverse complement strand
AGTTGGGACCGCTCGCTCTCGACTCCGGCACCTCCACCGGACGAATGCGAGCCTGCCCGCTACGGCGAATATTCCGCCAAGCCAATTGCCCGTTGAAGCCCGGAGCGGCTTCCGCTAAGAAGCCGTGGCTGGCCGGCTCACCGGCTGGTTCGTTTTCCGGTTTCCCGGGAAGCACCCGTAGCTCAGCTGGATAGAGCGCTGCCCTCCGAAGGCAGAGGTCACAGGTTCGAATCCTGTCGGGTGCGCCATCTATTTGGCACCGCTGGCTGCTGGCACTGGCCGGCTAGGCGACCGCAGTTCGCGCGACGCCGTCCGCGCGCAGCTCAGATGGCGCTGAAGGTCAGCGCACGATGCCGCGGCAGGCCCAGGCGACGTTGGCGAAAGACCTCGGCCCATCGGCACGACCGGCCTCATAGGCATCGCGTACTGCAGCCTCCGTGCGGGTCCGCTCGGCTGCGTCGAGCGTGGTCATATATTTGCCGAGCGGGCCTTCGCCGGCGGCAATCGGCGCCCAGTAGTCGTCGAAATTCTGGTAGTCCATGCGGATCATCAGCTCGGTTTCGGTGACGTCGGTCAGGCCCTGTTCGACAAAGGTCCGCTTCATTTCGCCGGGCTGCATCATCGGCTGGAAACAGTAGCGATTGCGCATCTGGCGGCCGCTTTCGCTGAGCGCGGCAACGGTGTCAATCATCATGCGCATGGCCGGCATGCCGCCAAGATGGTCCCACACAACGGCGGCGACCACGCCGCCCGGCCGCGTTACGCGGCGCATCTCGGCCACCGCCTTGCCGGTCTCCGGCACGAAGTGAAGCACCAGCAGCGCAAGGGCGCGATCAAACGCATTGTCCTCGAAAGGCAGCGCCGTGGCGTCCGCCTGCTCAATGGTGATGCGCCGATCGGTGTTCCTCTCCTTCGCCGCCGCGACGAAGACGGCTGAGAAGTCGATGGCCTGGATTTCGGCGAGATCGCGCGACTTCGCCAGTTCGAAGGTCAGGCTGCCGGTACCGCAGCCGACGTCGAGGATCTTCTCGCCGCCGGCCAGGCCGACGAAGTCGATGAACTTGGGCGCGAGCCTGCGGCTCCAGCGGCCCATGAGCTGCTCATAGCCGGATGCGGCGTGAACGGTGAAGCTTGATGTCATCCCGTCCTCCCTTGCTGGTTTCAGCCTAGACCCACGCGGGAACCATGCCAAGCAACGAAACCAGCCGATCGTCCCGAGATCGCACAGGTTGGGCGTTGGCAGGAGCATACGACGCCGAGGCCGAGCGCCAGGTCGGTCTATCGCAACCAGAAATCGCCGCCGAGCGAGCCCGGATCGCCGAGATGAACGCGTTGTCGGAGGGCGTTCCTGTTTCGCCGCCGCAAACGAGGATGCCGACGCGTTCCGCGGCGTGATCGAGATCGCCTTGTGCGTTTCGCTGCCGCAGATCACCAGAGCGCATATGGCCGCAAAACTGGCCGAGCTGGGCGATCGCCGCTTGCCGCCGAATGCCAGCATCATCGATCGCGCCCGGATGGCATCCCTGCCTGCCGGCTGATCTTGTCGCAGTCCGGATTGCAACCTGTCCGCGACGTCTACGAGTGGAGACTTCGCTCACGCAGGCGTCGTTTTGCCGGTCGAAAGCGCTTCGAACACCTCGCCGGTTTCGGCCACGAGCGTCTGCATCAATTCGCCGGCAGGAAGCTCCCGGTTCAAGGCGGCCGCCTGCCCATAGAGATGGAAGGCGAAATCTCCTTTTGCACCGGCCTCGCCGAGCGGAGCGCTGAGCGCAACCATTTGCGGGAAGTCGGGGAGGTGCGCCCGGTTCACCTCCATCTCCAAGGCGAAGCGGGTGCGTCTCGCCCGCGCCGCGCGGCCGGTGAAGGCATCGGTGACCATCGTGTCCATGTCCGTGGCGGCGCGGATCAGGGCTTGGCGCGGTCCGTCCGTGCCGGCCTCGTCGCAAGACAGGAAGCCGGTGCCGATCTGCACGCCGCTGGCGCCAAGCGCGAAGGCGGCCGCTATGCCGCGGCCGTCGGCGATGCCTCCGGCGGCAATGACCGGCAGCTTGACGGCATCCACGACCTGGGGAACCAGCGCCAACGTTCCCACGCCGTCACCGGGACGGTTGGGGGCGTGCGATCCCCTGTGGCCACCTGCCTCCCAGCCCTGAGCTATGACCGCGTCGGCTCCGCCGTCGGCGAGTTGGCGCGCCTCGGCGACATTCGTCGCGGTGCTGAGAACCACGATCCCCGCCTGCTTCAACTTGGCGACCGCGGCCGCGTCCGGAATGCCGAAATGGAAGCTGACGACCGGTGGGCGGATCTCGAGCAGCAGTTCAAGCTTTTCTTCGTCGAAACCCGGTCCGATCGGCGGAAGCCTCCGCGAGGGTTCGTCGAGCGACAGCTCCTCGTAGTAGGGCCGCAGCCTGTCGATGACCTGGGTCAGTACGGCGTCGCTGGTGTCCGGTCTGGGAAAAACAAAGAAATTGAGGTTGAAGGGACGCTCGGTCGAGGCGCGCAGCTGGCGCGCAGCGGTGCGCAAGCCGTCCGGCAGCATCGATGCGCAGCCGAGCGATCCCAGCCCGCCGGCGTTGCTCACCGCGGCGGCGAGTTCCGGAGTCGCCGAGCCGGCCATCGGAGCCTGGATGATCGGGTGCTCGATCTTTAAGAGATCGCATAAACGACGGTTAGGCCACACGAGCGTTTTTCCTGTGTCGGGAAAGGAACACGCGCAGTCCATCATAGGCCCGGATCAAGACGGGGTCACCGGAATTGTGCGAGGCACGCTCCCACGCTCTCCCGCTCCACCAGCGGGCATTCAAGCTTGGTGATGGGATAGCGGCCGCGGCCGGGCGTCGGCGGTGCCTCCAATTGCTCGATCGCCCATTGGCCCATCGCCAGATGCGGCAGGATCGATGTGGTCAGCGGCGGGAAGAGGTGGCGGGCGATCTCCTCGTCGTCATAGCCGATCACGGAAATGTCGCCGGGGATATGCAGGCCCGCCTCCTTCAGCGCTTCGTAACAGCCGATTGCCGTGCGGTCGTTCTGGCAGAAGATGGCGGTCGGGCGGTCCTTCAGCGCAAGCAGCTTCACCGTCGCGGCATAACCGGCGCTGGCCGACCAGTCGCCCTCCACCACCAGGTCCGGATCGAAGGGGATGTCGGCGGTGGCCAAAGCGCGGCGATAGCCCTTCAGCCGATCCTGCGCCGCCTGCATCCAGGGCTCGCCGGTGATGGTGGCGATGCGGCGGTGGCCGCGGCTGATCAGATGCCGGGTGGAGCTCTGGCCGCCGGCGATCTCGGAAGGCACCACGGCCGGGAAGGCATAATCGGCGGTGTAGCAGTTGAGCAGGATGACCGGAATGTCGAGGCTGTAGAGGAACTCGGGCGCGGTGATCTCGCGGGTGAAGATGGTCATGTAGATCAGCGCCGAGAGGCCGCGCCGGGTGAGCGCCTGGATGGCACGCGGCTCCATGACGGCGTCACCCATGGTCTGCGCCACCAAGAGCACGTTGCCGGCATTCCACGAGGCCTGGCGCGCGCCCTCGATGGCCACAACCGCCTCGGGGCTGGTGGCGAGCTGGTCGACGGCAAAGCCGATGACGCCATCCAGCCCTTCGAAGGGCGTGACGGGCGGACGCAACGCTGAAAAGACCGGCGGCGAATAGCCCAGCGCTCTAGCTGCCTCGATCACGCGGTCGCGCGTCTGCTGCGACAGCCTGATGCCCGGCGAATTGTTGAGCACGAAAGAGACCGTCGCCTGCGAGCAGCCGGCGGCTCTCGCTATATCGGTCATGGTGACCCGGCCCTTGGGCTTGGCCGATGGCTTGCGGCGTCTGGACGTTTGCCGTGGATCGCGCAGTTGCGTCGGTTCGCTCATGGTCGTTCCCAAACCTGCCGGGCTGTTACGCAAAGCCCGCCACCCAGCAGGAATGCTTATAACTATTATCACATGAAAGGGCGTTGGCGCCAGCCACGGCACGCGGCGACAAAATGGCCAAAAAGGTCAGCAAAGCTGTCAGTTTTCACCAGTTTTGCCGACCCGACCAGCGCAAATCCTGCTTCCGCCGGCGCCCACCGCGGCACCCGGTTCGCCGTGGTTGGGGCGCCTGGCCGAACCCGCGACTAATACTATTTACTAATATCGGTAAGCGATCTACTGTCAACGCGTCGCCGAGCAAGCTGCGGCGACGGCATCTGGGAGGAGCGCAGGTTCGCTGCCCGGCAATTTGCCGGAAGAGGGCTGCCCTCGTCCTCACGAAAATGTCAGACAAATCGGACTATTTACGAACGTCAAATCTGTGTCTAGTGTTTCGGTCGCGGCTGGATCGGCCCCGGACTTAGGTGCCAGACCCTTGAGGAGGAGGGCGTCCAGGCCGCAGCCGAGACAGCAGCGATGAGTTTCAAAAGGGAGGTTGAAGCATGAAATCCATGATACGCAACGCGTCCGTCGCCGCGGCGGCCTTGGCTATTGGCCTGACGGCCAGCGCAGCCGTGCGCGCCGACGACAAGCCGACGCTGGCCTTTGTCGTCAACGGCGCGTCAGACTTCTGGAAGGCGGCGGAAGCCGGCGTGAAGAAGGCGCAGGGCGAACTGCCCGACTACAATCTCGAGCTGAAATATCCCGAGCAGTCGTCGGTCGCCATCCAGCAGCGCCTGATGGACGACCTGGTGACGGCCGGCGTGAAGGGCATCATGGTGTCGGCGGTCGACCCCAAGACCTCGACCGACGGGCTGAACAAGATCGCGTCGCAGACGGCTCTGTTCACCACCGACAGCGACGCCCCGCAGACCAAGCGCGTCGCCTATATCGGCTCGTCCAACGTCGATGCCGGCAAGCAGGCGGCCGAGATCGCCAAGAAGGCGATGCCGAACGGCGGCAAGTGCCTGGGCTTCGTCGGCCTGCTCGGCGCCGACAATGCCAAGGAGCGCATCGAGGGCATGAAGGAGGGGCTTGCCGGCAGCAAGATCGAGCTGGTGGACGTGCGCGGCGACGACATCGACCAGGCACGGGCCAAGAAGAATGTCGAGGACGCGCTGGTCGCCAGCCCCGACATCACCTGCATGGTCGGCTTCTACTCCTACAATACGCCGCGCATCTATGAGGCGCTTCGCGACGCCGGCAAGCTCGGCCAGATCACCGTCGTCGGCTTCGACGACGATCCGATCACGCTGGGGGGCGTCAAGGAAGGCACGGTTGCCGCGACCGTGGTGCAGCAGCCCTTCGAATGGGCCTATCAGGGCATGAAGCTGATGGCCGCCTACCTCAAGGGCGACAAGTCGGGCATTCCGGCCAACGGCTTGATCATCGTGCCGACCAAGATCATCGGCAAGGACGATGTCGACGCCTATGCCGCCAACCTGAAGGCGATGGCCGGCAAGTAATCGATGCACAGTTGCGCCGGCTCAAGCTTCGCCTTGAGCCGGCGTCCGTATTGACGGGCCGCATGCGGCCCGTCAGTCTGCAGCCCACCGGCTGCCGATAAGCGCGATGAACAATGGCGTGATGAATTATTCCGACCCATCCATCATCCAATCCGCTCCGTTCCTGAGCCTCGAGGCCGTGCGCAAGACCTATCCCGGCGTCGTGGCGTTGGACGGGTTCTCGATGGAGGTCAGGCCGGGCGAGGTGATCGGGCTGGTCGGCGAGAACGGCGCCGGCAAATCGACATTGATGAAGATCCTCGGCGGCGTGACGCGGCCGGACAGCGGCTCCGTCACCGTCGACGGCGTCGCGCATGACGGCTTGACCGTGGAAGCCAGCATCGGCTCCGGCATCGCCTTCGTGCATCAGGAGCTCAACCTGTTCGAAAACCTCGACGTCGCCGCCAACATCTTCTTCGGCCGCGAGCCGCTCAAGGCCGGGCCGCTGAAGCTGGTCGACCGCGCCAAGCTGCGCGAGATGGTGGCGCCGCTCCTGAAACGCGTCGGAGCCAATTTCTCGGCCGACGCGCCGGTCGCCTCGCTGTCGCTGGCGCAGCAGCAGATGGTCGAGATCGCCAAGGCGCTGTCGATCAAGGCGCGGCTGGTGATCCTCGACGAGCCGACCTCCAGCCTGCCAATCGCCGAGACCGAAAAGCTGCTCGACGTGATCAAGGGACTGCGGGCGGAAGGCATCAGCGTCATCTTCATCTCGCACCGCCTGCACGAGGTCGAGCGCGTCGCCGACCGCGTCGTGG
>NZ_RZSR01000287.1:0-6168 GCF_004023265.1 Mesorhizobium sp. M1A.F.Ca.IN.020.06.1.1 | reverse complement strand
AAGCGCAAAGGCCTGCTGACTGTCGCCGACAACACTTTTGCCAGCCCCTACATCCAGCGGCCGCTGGAGCTCGGCATCGACATCGTCGTCCACTCGACGACGAAATACTTGAACGGACATTCCGACATGGTCGGCGGCGTGGCGGTCGTCGGCGACGACAAGGATTTGGCCGATCGGCTGAAATTCCTGCAGAACGCCATCGGCGCCATTTCCGGCCCGTTCGACAGTTTTCTGGCGCTGCGCGGCATCAAGACGCTGGCGCTTCGGATGGAGCGCCATTCCGCCAACGGCCTGAAGATCGCGCAGTGGCTGGAAGCCCGCAAGGACGTGCGCCGCGTCATCTACCCCGGGCTGGCGAGCCACCCGCAGCACGAGATCGCCAAGCGCCAGATGCACGCCTTCGGCGGCATGATCTCGGTCGACCTCGACCGCGACCTCGCCGGCACCAAACGCTTCCTCGAACGCACGCAGCTTTTCACGCTCGCCGAAAGCCTCGGCGGCGTCGAAAGCCTGATCGAGCATCCGGCGCTGATGACGCACGGCTCGATCCCCGCGGAGAAGCGCGGTGAGATAGGTATCTCGGATTCGCTGGTGCGCCTGTCCTGCGGGATCGAGGATGGCGATGATCTGATCGCGGATCTGGAGCAGGCGTTGCGGGGGTGAGTGCCTTCGAGGATCAATCGTTGTGATCCTTCGCGCCCCCCTCTGTCCTGCCGGACATCTCCCCCACGAGGGGGGAGATTGGCTGTTTCATCGCCTCACCCTTGCTGCAACGCCGGTAATTTGCGAAAGCCGCCGTGACATCTGATCTGCCCCCTTGAGGGGGAGATGGCCGACAGGCCAGAGAGGGGCGCTGTCCCGCCGACATCTCGGTGCCTGTGCCATTGCAGACCGCAATCCACCGACTAAATTGCCTGCCAACATGCGATCTCCGGAGGCGTGATGCGCGTGATCGTGTTGGGTGGCGGCGTTGTCGGCGTCACCACCGCCTATCAGCTGCAGAAGGACGGGCACGAGGTGGTCGTCCTCGAGCGCCAGAGCCAAGTCGCCGCCGAGACCAGCTGGGGCAATGCCGGCATGATCGCGCCGGGACATTCCTTCGTCTGGTCGTCGCCCAGGGCGCCATTAATCCTGTTGAAATCGCTGGTGCTGAAGGACCAGGCGCTGCGCTTCAAGCTGTCGGCCGATCCGAGGCTTTACAGCTGGTCATGGCTGTTCCTGATGGAATGCACGGCCGAGAAGGCCAGGCGCAACACGCTGCTCAAGCATCGGCTTGCCGTCTATTCGCAGAGCGTGCTGCACAAGGTGATTGCCGACGAGCAGATCGACTACGACCGCAACGGTCGCGGCATTCTCTATTTCTATCGCAGCCAGCAGGCGCTCGATAAAGGCGTCGAGCATATGCGGCTGCTTGAATCAGACGGCCAGCTGATCAAGGTGCTCGACCGTGACGCCATCGTCGCGCTCGACCCGTCGCTGGCTTCCGCGCGGGAAAAGATCGCCGGCGGCATCCATTGCCCGACCGACGAAACCGGCGACCCGGCCAAATTCACCCGGGCGCTCGCGGCAAAGGTCGTCGAGCGCGGCGGCGAAATCCGCACCGGCACGACCATCACCGGCATCGAGACCTCGGGCGATGGCGTGGCACAGGTGCTGACCGACAAGGGCAGCGTCAAGGGCGACGCCTATGTGCTGGCGCTCGGCTCCTACAGCCCGCTGATCGCGAAGACGGTCGGGATCAACCTGCCGATCTACCCGATCAAGGGTTATTCGCTGACCATTTCGATCGGCAACCAGCCTCGGCCGCCGACCATCGCGGCGATAGACGAGCACAATCTGGTCGCCGTGTCGCGCTTCGGCGACCGGCTGCGCGTCACCGCGACGGCGGAATTCGCCGGCTACGACACCAGCCACAAGCCGGCCGATTTCGCCTTCATGAAGGGCGTGACGCAGGAGCTTTATCCCGAGGGCGCCGACTATGACCGCGCCGAGATGTGGGCGGGCTTGAGGCCGATGACGCCGAACAATCTGCCCGAATTCGGGCGCCGCCGCCTCGGTAATCTCTATCTCAACACCGGGCACGGCCATATCGGCTGGACCATGTCGCATGGCTCGGCGCGCATCACCGCCGACCTGATCGCCGGCCGCAAGCCGGCCATCTCGATGGACGGTCTTTTGAATTGAGAGCATGATCCCGGACGGATCGGCCAGGAAAGGGAATGCCATGTCTGTCAGCGCGGCTGCTACCCGCCCTCAATCTTCGGGACCGGTCGATCCCAAGCCGGTCGATCCCAAGCCGGCCGATCTGGGCGTGCTTCCGTCCGAACTCGACGGCGGCCTTGCCTCGCGCGCGGCGATCGGGCTTGCGATCCTGGCCACGGACCAGACGCTGGAGCATGAGTTCCGCGCGTTGGTGCGCATTCCGGGCGTCGCCTTCTACGAGGCCCGCCTCTTCAACGACAACGACATCACCCCCGACACGCTGCGCGCCATCGGCCCGCGCATCGCGCCGACCGTCGACCTCATCCTGCCCAGCATCCCGCTCGACGTCGTCGGCTTCGGCTGCACCTCGGCCACCATGACGCTCGGCGAGGAAGCCGTCTTCGCCGAGATCAGGAAGGCGCGGCCGGGCGTCGCCTGCACCACGCCGGTGACGGGCGCGCTTGCCGCCTTCAAGGCGCTCGGCGCCAAGGGCATCGGCCTGCTGACGCCTTATGCCCCCGAGATCAACCAGGGCCTCGTCACCTATTTCACCGGACGCGGCCTCGACATTGTCGCCGTCGCCACTTTCGACCGGCGCGACGACCGCGAGGCGGCCCGCATCTCGCTCGCCTCGATCGAGGCCGCGGCCGAGCGCATGGCGGCGGCGCCCGGCGTGGACGCGATCTTCATCTCCTGCACCAGCCTGCGCGTCGCCGAGGCGGTGGCGGAACTGGAGCAGCGCATCGGCATTCCCGTCACCTCGTCCAACCACGCCATGGCCTGGCACTGCCTGCGGCTCGCCGGCATCGACGACGTCGTGCCTTCCGGCGGCCGGCTGTTCGCGTTGCCCGTTGTTCCTTCCACCCGCCGACCAGAGCCGACCGCCCTTTGACAGCATGCCAGGAAGGCTAGCCCCTTCTTTGAGCGTTTGTGCTCGGTGCTATCCCTTATCTCCGACCAATCAGCGCCACGGCATCGGCCCGAGCCATGGAAGACAGGTCCAAGATCGTTGCCTGCGAACTGGTGACCATCTCGACTGGCCATTCGGTCAGGACCTGGCGCATCTGGTAGGCGAGCAGAGCTTCATTGGCTTCCTCGATCGAGTAAGCGAGCGGCCAGCCGATGCGGTCGAGAATCGGTTTCACCTTACCCGTTCCCTTGATCTGGTCGATGGCGATCACCGGCTTGCCTTTTGAAAGCCCATAGAGCGAGCCGTGCAGCCGCGTTGTCAGTACCAGGTCAACGGTCTCGAACTGTTGCTCGATCTTTGTTGCCTCATTCCCGGGCCTCAACACTGTGTCGATCGGCTCGGTATCGAGACCGAAGGTTTCGGCAAGTTGCAACAAAAGACGCTCAGCTTTCGCCCATTCGGTCATGCCGTCGCCGTAATCCCGCTGGTCGCCACGCAAGCACAGTCCAGCCTTCAGCCGCTTGCCGGGCTCAGGTGCCGCGCAAGGCAGAGAACGCGAAATGGCGAGATCGAAGGATTGTCTTGATAGGCCGTCGCGCGCCAGCACGGCTTCGAAGCGGGCAGCCATCTGCCGGTGCCGGGAAATGACGCTGACGCCAACCGCGAGCTTCCTCGCTTTCCGGTGCACCGCTAGCAGGTCTACCAATTCGTCGGTCTGAACGATGGGGCCGCAGACGAACACTAGCGTTTCGATTTCGCGGCGCACGTCGAACAGGTCCCTCACCTGGCAGTGGTCCACAATGCCCAAGGCCGGATGGCTCAGAACTTGATGGTCATGGCCGGCCCGGCGTAGCGCCGCCGATAGGTTTTCTACCGCATGCAGATCGCCGACAGTCGCCCCGCCGCCGCCTTCGAAACTTCCCCACCAAACAAGCGAAATAGGCGAGGCGGCGGTGCGCCTCAGCAATCTGTGACGACGCTTAAAGGACCGGCATTTGCGGCTGAGCAACGACATACGATTGAGTTTCTCTCGAGATCAATTAAGACAGCCGCCTCCTGCAAGTCGGGAGGCGCCCCTCTGCGTCGCATAGAGAAACACGAGAAGGCGGGCAACATGGCTGCTCCTGCAGTGAACATGCTTTGGATTGGCGACAGACTCGGTCGTGTTGAATTGCTGTCGATAGCCTCCTGGCTGGCCTGCGGACACGCCGTGCGCCTGCATGTTTACAACCCTGTTGCAAACGTGCCGGCCGAAGTCGATCTGATCGACGCCGAGCTCACTGTTCCCTTTGCCAGCATGAAGCGTCTACGGCATCGGGAGACCGGCTCTTATGCGCTCGCCTCCGACTACTTCCGCTACCGGCTTCAGCTGATCGATGGCGGGCTGTGGTCCGACCTCGACGTGGTTTGCCTCAAGAAGGTGAACATTGACGGAGATTGCTTGTTCGGTCTTGAGAGCGCGACTCTCATCAACGGCGCCGTCCTTTACCTCGATGCCGGTCTGCCGATGACGGCCGAGCTGGAGGGCCTTTTCTGCAACAACTACTTTCCGCCTTGGACGCGCAAGCGGGGAGCGCGCATGGCCCGGTTCAAGAACTTCATTGGCCTGCCGGTGCGCCCAGCCGACCTCCCCTGGGGAACTTACGGTCCCGGTGCGATAACGGCGCTGGCCCGCAAGCATGGGCGGTTTGAGTCTGCACTGCCACGAGAAGTCTTTTATCCGCTCGATTACCGCCAAGCGCAGGCTGTCTACGATCCGGCGTTTTCGCTAGACGCGGTTCTGAGTGAGCAGACGCTGACCTTGCATCTGTGGAACGAGAAGCTGCGCGATGTAAAGCACAGACCGCCACCGGCTGGTTCGCCACTGGCAGAGCTTTATACCAAGTTTGGCCTCTAAAAAAATGGGTCGCTTGTTGAAAACGGCCTTTAACGCGCTCCAAGCGATTGTTTTATCGTGCCCGATATCCAAGCCCTTTGGAGTCCGATCCTAGGGCAGCATTCGTCACGCCGCTTTGTTGCGAAGGCGGGCAGCCTCTATTCTATCGAGCACTACCTTCTGGTTCGTGGCAGCGCGGCTCGGATCGGCAGGCTTGTGCCAGATATGCAGCACCTCGGTCGCCCAGGTGCCGGCGCGCCGAATGATGCCCTTATCCTGCAACCGGAAAACGAAGTCGGCATCTTCATAACCCCAGCCTGTGAAGGTCTCGTCGAAGCCGCCGACCGACAGCGCATCGCTTTTCCAACAGGCGAGATTGCAGCCCTTAATGCGCCGGAAGACGAAGGAACGATAATCCGACATCGTCCGCCAGGGCAGCCGCACGAAAAACGCGACGATCTTGGAAATGTCGCCTTTCAACCGGTGCCGCAGGATATTCCGGCGAAATGCTCGGTAGTTCCACGTCCCTGCCGCCAGCAATTGCTTGCTGAATTCCTGGCTGAGCAGAATGCGGCTGCCGGTGATGACGTAGTTCGGCTTGGCAAGCGCCCGATGCTGGGCAACGAAGTCGGGCTGCAGAATGCAGTCTCCGTCGACGAAGATCAAATAGGGGCCGCACGCCTCGCCTATCGCCTTGTTCAGGATTGCGGAACGGCGAAAGCCGATGTCTTCGTGCCAGACGTGCCTGACCGGGATCGAGGCGGAGTCGGTAAAGAGCTTGATTACATCGGCCGTGTCTTGGCGCGATCCGTCGTCAGCGATGATCACCTCGAAGCAGCGGTCGGTTTGGCAGGCGAGCGACTGGAGACTGAGCTTCAGCGCCCCTGGCCAATTGTAAGTATTGACGATCACCGAAACCGATACAGATCCGGCGGGGGTCATGAAAATGCCCCAGCCGCTTCTTCGCGTTGATCAAAACTGTTTCGGATAGGACTGCAACAACGCAGTCTTCCGCGCGCAAATATTGCGCGCACCGTCTCCCCAAGCATTCCCCGCACCCCACCAAGAACCCACCTCCTTTCTATTGACGTTAAACCGCCATCGTCAATGTAATTAGAATTCGCTTATTTTCGGAATATCTGATCGGCAAAGTGCCAAGGCGACTGGCCGACCAGTCGAC
>NZ_RZSR01000286.1:0-6180 GCF_004023265.1 Mesorhizobium sp. M1A.F.Ca.IN.020.06.1.1 | reverse complement strand
GTGCCGGTAGAGCGGCGAGCGATCGTCGCGCATGAACAGTTCGAGCCCGCTCAGCGCTGCGGTGATGGCGAAGAAGTAGCGCGCCGCCGCTTCATTTTCGGGGGTCATGGCACCGCCGTGTCGAAGAATGCCGTCACACCGCCTACTGCTGCACGTAGTTCGCCGAATTGTGCTTCTTCATCACCTCGTCGAAGCGGCGGGCGAAGGCGTCGTCGGCGAGTTTCTTGCGGCGCTGGATGTCGGCGGTGGCCACCATATTCTTCTCGTGCATCTCCAAGAGATCGCCGATGTGCTTCTGCGAAGCGGCGCCGATGCCGGCCATCGTCTCCTCGGCCGTGTTGTCGACCTGGCTGCCCAGCGTGTTGATCTTGTGGGCAACGTCCTGCTGGGCGGCCGTCTTCAGCGAGTCTTCCAGAGCTTTGTAGAGCACGATGCGCTGCTCGGTGTCGATTGTCAGCTTGTTGATCAGCGTCGACTGCGCGGCGATCTGGTTGTTGAGGGAATCGACAAACGTCTGAAACATCGAGGTGTAGCGCTCCAGCGTCTGGCTTTCGGCCAGCAGCTCCTGCTCCTTGGCCTGCTTCTCGTTGTACTCGGTCGCCATCTTCGAACGCTCGCCCTCGAGCTGGGTGCGTTCCTTCTGGCTGGTCGAGGCGGCGATCTTGTTCTCGATGTCGAGCAGCATCGGGTTGAGTTCCTCGATGCGTTTCTGCACCGCCTCGAGATTGGTCATAGTCGCCTTACGGCGCTCGATCACCTGCGACAGGCTAGCTTCGGAGGTCTTGTAGCGCTGGTCGAGGATCTGCTTCTGGGCTTTCAGGATGCCGACGATGGTGTCCGATTTCGCCAGCAGCTCCTGCAAATTGCCGGCGAGCGACATGTTGCGCACTCGGTCGGTGCGCATGCGCTGCTTGCGCTGCTCGGAGAAGACGCCGACGAGATTTTCCCAGCCGGTGTAGCTCTTCATGCTCTCGAATTCGGCGCCGAAGACATTGGTGGCGTCCTCCAGCCCGATGATCAGGTCGGCGATATTGCCTTCCATGATCTTCTGCTGTTTCAGCACGTCCTCGATGCGGGCGTTCTCGAGGTCGAAATTGGCATCGCCGATCTTCCTGTCGGCCTGCGCGAGCGTGTCGAGCACGGTTCCGGACTGCTCGATCTTGGTGCGCATGTCCTCGACGACCTGCTTGGTCTTGGCAATTTCGGCATCGAAATTCTGCAACGTCGCCATAGGGGCCTCCCGCTTCGGCATCCGGTTTCGTGTCGCACGTCGCCGAATATATGTGGGGGCTCAAGGGATTGAAAGAAGGAAGACAGGGAGACATGGCAAAACAAAAGAATTGGCCAGGTCCTTGAAAGATAAGGCAAGCATGCTCATGCCGGAGTAATGCGCGCCGCCTTCAGGCAGCTTTAGCTGGTATGCCTTAAGCTCTTGTTTTTGCGGACAAGCTGCGGCGCTGGGAAGTGTGCAAATCTGTTGTGCCGAATCGTGGCAATCAAGCGGCCATCAGCCGGCCGATGGCAGCAATTGCCCAACTTAGTCGGAAGTCGCGAGGCTCCCCGTCTCAGTTGCGGGCAAAGCCGATGAAGTCGTCGGGCGCAGCCCTGCCCATTTCCTCTTCCCAGTGCCGGCGGCAGAGCGAGACATAGACGTCCTTGCCGATCGCCACCTGCTCGCCTTGCTTTGCCACCTTGCCGTCGGGACCGAGGCGAACGACCATCGTCGCCTTGCGGCCGCAGCGGCAGATGGTGCGCACTTCGCGCAGATCGTCGGCGATGGCGAGCAGCGCGCGCGAGCCGGAAAACAACTTGCCTTGGAAATCGGTGCGCAGGCCGTAGCACATGACCGGGATGTTCAGCCGGTCGGCGATGCGGGCCAACTGCCAGACCTGCTCCTCCTCGAGGAACTGCGCCTCGTCGACGAATATGCAATGCACGGTGGTGTGCTCATGATGCTCGGCGACGCGGGCGTAGAGATCGTCGCCGTCGCGGAACATCTCGGCCTCGGTCTCGAGACCGATGCGCGACGAGATCAGTCCCTTGTCGCCGTTGCGGTAATGGCCGGCGACGAACAGCATTGTCGTCATGCCGCGTTCGCGATAGTTGTAGGATGCCTGCAGGAGCATCGTCGTCTTGCCGGCATTCATCGTTGCGTAGTTGAAGTAGAGCTTGGCCATATGGGTGTTTAAGCTCAATTGCCGCGGGGCGGGGAAGGGGCCGCGGGCTCCTTCCACCAAAAAAGCGGGCCCGCCGGAAAGCGCGGCATGTCGCTGAATGGCAAGCGCGCGCCGTTGATCGCGGTGTGGAACCGCTTGAAACCGCATCAAAATGGTGTTTGGCTGGCGAAACAAGGCGGGCGCAAGAACCGTGACTTCGCGCCGCTTTAAAAAACCGCAATGGGAGAAAGTTCATGTCGCGTATGAAATCCTTCGTCGCCGGCCTCGGGCTGGCGGCGCTTCTGTCCACGACCGCGGCCTATGCCGGCGATCCGGCGAGCTGCAAGGCCGTGCGACTGTCCGATGTCGGCTGGACCGATATCCAGGCAACCACCGGGGTGGCTTCGGTGCTGCTCACCGCGCTCGGCTACGAGCCGCAGGTGATCCAGCTTTCGGTGCCGGTGACTTATGCGTCGCTGAAGAACAAGGACCTCGACGTCTTTCTCGGCAACTGGATGCCGTCGATGACCAATGACATCAAGGACTATACCGCCGACGGCTCGGTCGAGACGGTAAGCACCAACCTGACCGGCGCCGGCTACGGCATCGTCGTGCCGACCTATGTCGCGGATGCGGGCGTCAAGACACTGACCGATCTCGGCAAGTTCAAGGACAAGTTCAACGGCAAGATCTACGGCATCGAGGCCGGCAATGACGGCAACCGCATCATCCTCGACATGATCAAGAACCCGAAGGACAATCTCGAAGGCTTCGAGCTGGTCGAGTCCTCGGAAGCCGGCATGCTGACGCAGGCCGAGCAGTCGATGAAGAACAATGAGTGGATCGCCTTCCTCGGCTGGACGCCGCATCCGGTGATGGGCGCCATGAAGATCACCTATCTCGACGGGATGGGCGACAGCGGTTTCGGCGCCGCCACCGTCTATACCAACACGCGCAAGGGCTACACCGCCGAGTGCCCGAATGCCGGCAAGTTCATCTCCAACCTGAAATTCAATCTCGATATGGAAGGCGAGATGATGGACGCGATCCTGAAAGGCGGCGATGCCCAGACGGTCGCCACCGACTGGCTGAAGAAGCATCCGGACGCGATCGCGCCCTGGATCGCCGGCGTGACCACCTTCGACGGCGGCGATGCGGCTGCGGCCATCAAGACTGCGCTTGGGAGCTGAGCCGGCTTTGAGTCCGGCATGATCTCCGGAAAGGGGCAGCCGCTGGAAAAGGCTGCCCTTTTTCATATGCTGTGAGAAGGTGACCGCTCGGCAGGGGCGGCAAGGACCAAAGAGGGGAAAGATGGATCCGATCTCGAAATTTCTGGTCGCCTACAAGATTCCCATAGGTCCATGGGGCAAGGCCTTCTTCGGCTTCCTCACCGAAAATTTCGACACCGTCTTCAGGGCCTTTTCGAACGGCCTGAACTTCATCCTCGACGGGGCGGTGGACCTCCTGCTGATGCTGCCGCCGGTGCTGCTGGCGCTGGTCGTCGCCGTCATCGCCTGGTTCCTGCAACGCTCGCGGCCACTCGCCATCGGCGTCTTCATCGGCCTCATCTTCATCATCAACCAGAACCTCTGGAAGCAGACGGTGCAGACACTGGTGCTGGTGGTGGCCGCCGCCGCCATGGCAATGGCGATCGGCGTGCCGCTCGGCATCTGGGCGGCGCACAAGCCGAAGGTCTACCGCGTGATGCTGCCGGTGCTTGACCTGATGCAGACGCTGCCGACCTTCGTCTACCTGATCCCGGTGCTGACGCTTTTCGGGCTGGGCAACGCGCCCGGCCTCATCGTCACCATCATCTTCGTCATCCCGACGGCGGTGCGTCTCACCCATCTCGGCATCGTCTCGGTGCCCAAGGCGATCATCGAGGCGGGCGAGTCCTTCGGCGCCACCAAGAACCAGCTTCTGTGGAAGGTCGAATTGCCCTCGGCGCTGCCCACGATCATGGCGGGGCTGACCCAGTCGATCATGCTGTCGCTGTCGATGGTGGTGTTCGCGGCGCTGATCGGCGCCGGCGGTCTCGGCACCGAAATCAACCGCGCGCTGGGCTCCCGCAAGATCGACCTCGGGCTTGAAGCAGGCCTTGCCATCGTCGTGCTCGCCATCGTGCTCGATCGCATGACCCGCATCGGCGTTGGAGGCAAGAAATGACCGTCGCCGTCGATTTCAAGAATGTCGATATCGTCTTCGGTGCCGACCAGGCGAAATCCCTCGCGCTGATCGACCAGGGCGCAACCCGCGCCGAAATCCTCGAAAAGACCGGCAACGTGCTGGGCTGCGCCGGCGCCAACCTCACCGTGCATGAGGGCGAGATCTCGGTGCTGATGGGCCTTTCCGGCTCCGGCAAGTCGACGCTGCTGAGAGCCGTCAACCGGTTGAACGTGGTGTCGCGCGGCCAGGTGCTGGTCAATGACGGCGACCGCACGGTCGACGTCGTCACCTGCGACGAGCCGACACTGAGACGTCTGCGGCAGAAGCAGGTGGCGATGGTGTTCCAACAGTTCGGCCTGCTGCCATGGCGCACGGTCGAGGAGAATGTCGGCTTCGGTCTGGAGCTCGCCGGTGTGCCGGAGGCCGAGCGCAAGGCACGGGTACAGAAGCAGCTCCAGCTGGTCCATCTCGACCAATGGTCGAAGAAATACGCGCATGAACTGTCGGGCGGCATGCAGCAGCGCGTCGGCCTCGCCCGCGCCTTCGCCACCGAGGCGCCGATCCTGTTGATGGACGAGCCGTTCTCGGCCCTCGATCCGCTGATCCGCACCAAGCTGCAGGACGAGCTCCTGCAGCTCCAGGCGGCGCTGAAGAAGACCATCATCTTCGTCAGCCACGACCTCGAGGAGGCGCTGAAGATCGGCAGCCACATCACCATCATGGAAGGCGGGCGCATCGTCCAGACCGGCGCGCCGGAAGACATCGTGCTCAGGCCGGCCAACGACTATGTCCGCGACTTCATCGCCAATGTGAATCCGCTTTCGGTGCTCACCGCCTGGAACGTGATGCGCGACCGCCGCGATCTCGAGCAGGGGGAGAATGGCTGGGTCTGGCTCGACCGGCGCAAGACGACGCGCTTCAAGATCGACGAGCATGGCCTGGTGGCCGCGGCCGAACGCGACGGCAAGCCGGCGGTGTGGGTATCCTGCGCCGAGGTCGAGAGGCAGCCGGAGGAGGGTGCGCAGGTGTTCTGGGCCAATCCCGGCACGTCGCTGAAGACGGTGATGCTCGCCATGCACCGCTCGCAGACGGCACCGGTGGCACTGTTCGACGAAGGCTCGCGCTTCGTCGGCGCGATCGGCATCCGCGACGTGCTGAGCGCGGTGCTCAGGCGGTAGGAGCTCGGCCTTAGTTCAAGCATGAAGTGTTCGCTGGCGGTCACCTCATGCTTGTTCTAGACTTGGTCGGCAGCCGGGGTGGGCCGCTCGCGCATGGGGCCGATAAAATGATCTTCCGTCAGCTTTTCGATTCCGTTTCGGGCACTTATTCCTATCTCCTCGCCAGCCGCCGCGGCGGCGAGGCGCTGATCATCGATCCGGTGCTGGAGAAGGTCGAACGCTACCTGCAGCTGGTCAACGAGCTCGACCTCAGACTGGTCAAAGCGGTCGACACACATCTTCATGCCGACCACATCACCGGGCTCGGCGCGCTGCGCGACAGGACGCATTGCGTCACCGTGATGGGTGAGCAGACCAAGGCCGACGTCGTGTCGATGCGGCTTGCCGACGGCGACAAGCTTGCCATCGAGGGGCTGGCGCTGGACGTCGTCTATACGCCCGGCCACACCGACGATTCCTACAGCTTCGTCCTGCCGGACCGCGTCTTCACCGGCGACACGCTGCTCATTCGCGGCACCGGCCGCACCGACTTCCAGAACGGCGATCCGCGCCAGCAATACGAATCGATCTTCGGCCGACTGCTCAAGCTTCCCGACGAGACGCTGATCTTTCCGGCACACGACTACAAGGGCGAAACCGTGTCGACGATCGGCGAGGAAAAGGCCTTCAATCCGCGCCTG
>NZ_RZSR01000285.1:0-6197 GCF_004023265.1 Mesorhizobium sp. M1A.F.Ca.IN.020.06.1.1 | reverse complement strand
CCGGCATGCTCAACCGCGAGACCTTCTTCGCCGCGCTCGACGGTTCCCGGCGCAAGGCCGATCGCGGCGCCCTGCTGATCATCGATGCCGACCACTTCAAGACGATCAACGACAATTACGGTCACCTGACCGGCGACGATGCACTGCTTCTGATCGCCGGCGCCATCGAGCGCGGCGTGCGCAGCGGCGATGTGCTCGGCCGAATCGGCGGCGAGGAGTTCGCCGCCTTCCTGGTTGGCGCCACCGAACCGGAAGCAAGGCGCGTGGCCGAGCGCATCCGTCGCGAGGTCGAACTGATCCGCTTTCGCCCTGTCGACGAGCGGACCGTGCCTTTGACGGTCTCGATCGGCGGCATCACCTGTGGCGAGAGCGCCACCGTGTCGGAGCTGATGCGCGCCGCTGACCGCAGGCTCTACGAGGCCAAGCATCGCGGCCGCAACCTGTCCGTTCTCGATCGCGATCTTTCGGAAGCCGCCTGAGGGCTTGCGGCTCTTCGGCACGACCATGGCGCGGAAGAATCTCGGCCGCGTGCGCATCGCCGACTGGATCGGCAATGGTGGCGATTATCCGACTAATGAGGAGACGGCGGGCGCTCGCCTGCCGGCTGGGCGATCACCTCGGCCAGGTGATCACAGTCTGAACCCCGAAAAGGCAGGCGGCGCCGGAAGTGGAATCGGCGCCGCCCTGGCGCGCCTTTGGGGGTCGGATTTACAGTCCGAAAACGGCGACCCGCACCAGCACGGCCGCGGCGGCAAGTGCCACCAGCAGGATGCCGAGGCCGATGGGCGAGCCCCAGCCATACCATTCCATGGCCAGCTTGGCGTATCTGTACTCCTCCTCATGCGAGAGAGGGGGGCGCTGTTGAATCAAGCTCATTGTTCACTCCTGTCGGCGACTTTGCCCTTGCTTCGCAAAGGGTGGCATCGCATATTGATACGATAGTCTGAATGTTATGCAACTTGATAGTTAGATGATCGAACTAAATTCGTCAAGCATGAATCGTGCTGAGATGACGGCGGCCGTCAGCCGTGCCGTCATGCGCTGGCAGGACGCGACGCAAGCCTATGACGAGGCGGTCGGGGAGCGGCTTGGGCTGATCGCAGCCGAGCGCTATTGTCTGGGCTTGCTCTACGCGGGGCCGCAATCGGCCGGCGCCGTGGCGGCGGCTACGGGGCTGACGCCGGCAGCGGTGACGGCCTTGATCGACCGCCTTGAGGCGCGTGGGCTCGTTACCCGAACCCGCAGCCTGGAAGACAGGCGCAAGGTGGTGATCGAGGCGACCGACCTGACCAGAGAACTTTCGGAGCGCTACTATGGCGCCATCGCGCGCGAGGGCGAGAAAGTGATGGCGGCTTTCAGCGACGCCGAGTTGGCGACCGTGCTGCGCTTCATCGACGCCGCGCTGGAGCTGCAAAGCGAGCAGTTGGCGAGGCTCAAGGCCGAGCCGGCTTCGGCCGGCTGATGCCCGAGGACCGGACACTGGCGGCTTGCTTCCGCAAAACCCAGAGCGGCTCAGTCGCCTTTTAGCCACCGAACCGCTCTGACGGCCGGCTGGGCGAAAGCCGGACCTCGAAGCACGCCGCACCGAACGGTTTTGGGCGCCGCGCATTTGTTTCGGTACCTACACCGTGGCGGGGTCGAGCGCCGGCTGACCCTTGAACCGCGTGACGATCCCGGCGAGGTCGTCGCCGGCGAATGCATCGCGCAATGCGTCGAAGGACGGCAGCACGAAGTAGGCGCGCTGGAACTTGTCGATCTCGTAGCCGGTGCGCATCACCGTCTCCAGGTCGAACGGCACATGATGGGCGTCCTTGCTTTCGACCGCGAATTGCAGCTCGGTGAAAGACGACATCAGTCCTGCGCCGAAAGCCTTTACCGGCTGGCCGGCTTCCTGGATGAGGCCGTATTCGGCGCTGTACCAGTAGAGCCGGGTGATCATCTCGTCGCCGCCCAGCGCGATCATGTCCTCGGCCTTCTCACCATACATCTGCATGAAATCGGCGAACACCGGCTGCGTCAGGATCGGCACATGCCCGAAGAAGTCATGGAACATGTCCGGCTCGACGATGTAGTCGAGTTCCTGCCTGGTCCGCAGCCAGTTGGTGACCGGGAAACGGCGGTTTGCGAGATGGTCGAAGAAGGGGCCGGCGGGGATCAGCCCGGGCACCGCCACGATTTCCCAGCCCGTGAGCTTGCGCAATTTCTCGCTGATGGCGTCGAAATCCGGAATCTTGTCGAGCAGCCCGAGCGTCGCGATGCCGTCGAGATAGGAACGGTGCGCCAGCCTCTGCGTCAGCTTCGTCTGGCGATCGCAGAGCGCGCGCCACACTGCCTGCTCGTCGGCGGAATAGTCGTAATGCTGAGCCACTGTGAAGTCGGCGCGGCACACCGAATAGTCGCCGCGAAGGCCTTGCGCCGCGCATTCGCGGGCATAGTCGGCAACGCTGATCGTCATTTCTTCCTCCTGAAAAAATCGTCGGTTCCCGGATGGTGGCGTCATCGTAGCCGCGGCTCGTGAGGCAAATCAGCCTTCTTTGTAGCCACGCGAGGGATTTTGAGGTAAACTCCGCTCAAATTTCAACGTTTAGGAGGGAAAATGCCTCAGTTGGACGAGTTCGAAATAAGAATGCTGGACACCCTGCAGCGCGACGGGCGCAAGGCCGTGTCGGAACTCGCGCAGGAGATCGGCCTGTCGACCACGCCCTGCGCGCGGCGCTTCGAGGCGCTGCAAGGCGCCGGCATCATCAAGGGCTTTGCCGCCGTGCTCAGCCGACGCGCGCTGGGGCTGACGGTCGAGGTGTTCATCCAGGTCCGCCTGGTGAGCCACAGCGACGGCTCGCCGGAAAGTTTTATCGCCGCCGTGCAGCGCATGGACGAGGTCTCGTCCTGCTGGACGATGACCGGCGACCACGATTTCCTGCTGCATGTGATGGTGCCGTCGGTGGACGATCTCAATGCTTTCGTCATGCACCGACTGATGCGGCTGCCCGGCGTCCGCGACGTCCATACCCAGCTTGTGCTGCAGAACATCAAGGGGCCAGGCCACGTGCCGCTCAGCCATCTGCGGCGATAATCGTACCCGAAACGGTTCTCCGCAAAGAACGGCCCGACAATGTGGTCGGAGCGAATCTACTTCGGGACGATTTCCCCGATATCAACTGAAATTAAGGTTACACGAACCTTAACAAAAGACGCGCTCGGAAATTTACGCAATGTTTCGTGCGTCGTCTCTTGCGATCTGGAGAAAGTGTGACCATGCATTATTCGGTAACTCACGATTGTTGCATGGAATCCTTAGCGGGTCGCTGTGCCGGTGCAATCGCATGATCCGTTTACCGGCGGTTAGCAACATTAGTGTCTTATAATGAACCAGGCTTGCCTTCGTCCTTCCGTAAGGACTTGACGGACTTCGCTTGCTCGAACCCGTTCATGCGGAGGATGATCGCAAAGGAGCATTGCATGCAACTGACGGAGGACGTGGCTCAGAGGGTCACTGAAGCGATTTCACGCCCGCCGTGGAAATCCGCCGATCCGACGCTTTTTGCGATGCTGCTGCAGAAGAACGCGGATCAGAATCGCAAGGTCGTGCGCTGGGGCATAGCGGCGGCCGTGTTGAGCTACATATGCTACGGGGCCTTCGACTGGTTCCTTTTCCCGGACATTGCCGACCGTGTGATTCTGACGCGCCTGACGTTGGGATTGACCTTCCTGGTGCTTGTCGAACTTGTTGCTCGACGCGATTTTGCCGTCACCACTCTGCACTACGTTGCTGCTCTGGCGATCGTGGCGGGCGCGATCGGATGGCTGCTGTCGGCCCTCGGAACGACTCATCAGGAGGCGCTGTCCCATTTCATCATCTTCGGCACGGTTTTCATTCTCGGTGCCAACCTTTTTTTCAACTTCCGGCTATGGCTCTCGGCGTTGTCGTCCGCAACCGTGACAATAGCATTCCTCGGCGCCACGCTGTTCTTGCTTCAAGCCGATCTTGGCACCCGTCTGGTGCTTGCAACCTATTTCGTGAATTGCCTTGTTTTGTCGCTTTATCTGTCATGGCGCCTCAGCATGGAGCGCTACCAGACCTTCCTGCATGCCCTTCAGGCGCAGATCCAGGAGCAGGTCGCCATCGAAAACGGTCAAAAGCTCATCGAGATCGCGGACACCGACCCGCTTACCGGGCTTAAGAACCGCAGGGCGATCACCCGGGAATTCGCGGAGTTGTGCAAGGAATGGGCCAGGGACAATGACGAAATAGGCGTCATTCTCATGGACGTGGACTACTTCAAGCGGTTCAACGACCGGCTCGGCCATCAGGCCGGCGACGACTGCCTGATCGAGCTTGCCCGAGCCTTCGACGAGACGGCGGCGTCCAATCACGCCATCGCGGGACGGTACGGCGGCGAGGAATTCGTCGTGCTCTGCAAGGTCGCCGGACCGGATCACCTGCGCGAGGTGACCCATCAATTCTGCCGGGCCGTCGAGGACTTGAACATCTCCCATCCCGATCGGGACGATAAACTCAACATCGTCACCATCAGCGCTGGCGCCTCGTTGACGCGCGCCGATCAAAGCATAGAGCTTCGGATCTTGTTGCAGGAGGCCGATCGCGCGCTTTACGCCTCCAAGTTTTCCGGTCGCGCGACCTTCACCATCTATGATGCGCAGGCCATCGATCAGAAGCGCGCCAGCCAGAATCTTTCGGAACTGCTCAAGCAAGCCGTTTCGGAGGGACTGGTCTCCGTCGTCTATCAGCCGATCTGCGATGCGATATCCGGCAAGGTGCTTGGCCATGAGTCGTTGATGCGGCTGCGCGACTTCGACGGCAGCGTGATCAGCCCGTCCGTGTTCATACCTGTCGCCGAGCAGACCGGCGGGATCGAGGAACTCGGGATGTGGGTGATCGATCGGGCTTGCGGCGACATGGTCGAGCACGGATTGGGATCGGTCGTGTCCGTGAACGTCTCGGTCGTCCAGCTCAAGGCTCCGAATTTCCCGCTTCACGTCACCGAGATCCTTGGCCGCCACGGCATGGCGCCTCAGAGGCTGGCGCTCGAGGTCACCGAAGGCAGCGATATATCCCTGGAGGCGCAGGCCGCCAGAAGTATCGAGCAGCTTCGAAACCTGGGCGTTCAGATCTGGCTCGATGATTTCGGAACCGGATTTGCAGGTCTGGCCTGGCTCCGTCGTTTCAAGTTCGACGTCGTCAAGATCGATCGGAGTTTCTTGCACGATTGCCAGACGGTTCGAGGCCTGAGCCTGTTGCAGGACATGGTCAGACTGCTGCGCAATCTGGGCCACACGGTCCTTGTCGAGGGTGTCGAGACGAAAGAGCAGCAGAATTTGCTGCAGCACATGGGCATCCAGTCGATCCAGGGCTTCCTGACCGGACGTCCCGTCCCGATCGAAGAGATCATGCAGGCCAGGCAGGACCTCGTCGCTTAACTCAAAGCAGTGCGGCAGGAATGTAGGGCGGCGCCATCTCGGCGAAACGAGCACGCCGCGCGATGCATCAGAAAGCCGGGCCGCTGCACGGCCCGACTTGAAAATCCGGATGTGAAGCGGCTCCGCTACCGCTCCATGGCGGGCGCCGCGAAATCCACGCGTTTGCGGATCTTGCCGTAGACGATGTTCCTATTCGATCCGTAATAGACCTCAGCTTCGACGCGGTTCTTATCCACCGCGGCATTGATGATGTCCCACATGTCGCCGGCCGATCGCAGGATGAGCGGCCAATCCATGAACGTTTCCATGTACCCGTCGGTCGTGATCTCGTCGCTGAAATTGGCGAAGAGGAATTCGCCGTCCGGCTTGACCAGTTCCATCGCGCGCTGCAGCAGCCGTGCGCCGACCGGAAGCGGCAGGTAGTCATACAGCCCGGAAGCATAGACGAGATCGAATGTGCCAAGCGGGTAGGCGCGCCGCAAAAGACCGCGCACGGATCCGTCCACGGCTTCCACTGCCGTACCGGTGAGGTCGCGATTGACCGTGCCGACGCTCACCGGATCCTGGTCGAGACCGATCCAGCGCTTTAACTTTCTCTCGGCGAGCGCCTTTGAGAGTTCGGCTTCCCGCAAATGGCCGCAGGCGATTGCCAGCACCTCGGCGTTTTCTACCCGGGCAGCCGTTTCGTCGACCGTTTTGGCCAGTATCTCGCGGCGCTCGCGCCCCGCCACCGAGCTTGCCGCTTCGCTCGTATAGGC
>NZ_RZSR01000284.1:0-6209 GCF_004023265.1 Mesorhizobium sp. M1A.F.Ca.IN.020.06.1.1 | reverse complement strand
ACATCGTGCTGCCGACCACCAGCGGTGCCGCTTCCTGGCCCTTGTTCACGCCGGTCGAGAAGGTGAAGGCGACCTGCAGGTTCTTGACGTTGCCTGCATTGATTTCCGCGAGCTCGCTATAGCGGGTCGAGGCGTAGTTCTTGGCTGGCATCGTCCATTGGCCGTCGTCGGGCGGGGCGGCGGAGGCCGGCGGCGAGATCGCAGGCGTCGAGGGCGACTCCGAGGCGGCCATCAGAACTGGGAGACAGGCCAGCATCATCGCCCCAACAATGCTTAATCCCGCATATTGCCGCGCAGCCCGGGTGAGGCGAGCGCGTCCGGACTGCGCACACCTCGCCGTCAGCTGTCGCGCTGCCTTCATTTCGGGACCGAGCCTCCGACGCTGGCGCCCAGTTCGGCGGCTATGTCGGCCTCGCGCCCGGCGCAAAGCGGATGACCCCAGCCGGATGCGCTTTTGCCGCCTGGGTCGAGGTCGTAGATGATGGCGTCCTTGCGGTTGGGATTGACGCCTGCCGGAACCTTGTCGAGGCCGAGCGCTGCGCGGACGCGCCAGGCGACGTTGTGGTCGGCGCAGGAGGAATCGCCGCTGACCCCGAGGCCGCCGACGATCGCCTTGCCGTCGTACAGGGCCAGGCCTCCGCCGAACACCACCACGCCTCCGATCGGTTTGCCGATCAGCGGGTCATTGGGGCTGCCGAATGTCTTGGCGTCGCCGGCGTAAGCCGCCGCCTGATTGACGGGGTTGGTGGCCTGCAGGCCGAACAGCGGCCCGCCTGGTTGCACGCCGGCATAAAGATTGGCGGTCGACAGGGCCATATTCGCCAGGCTGAGCCCGTTGGCCGTGTTGGCCTTCTCGGCCGCGACCAGCCGGCTGCCGGGCCATTGCGCGTCCACGGTAGGGCCGCTGAAGGCGACGGCGCAGACCGTACCGTCACGGGCAACGATCGCGGCCCATTCATTGCTTTCGAAGCCGCCATTTGCCGGCCCGCCACTCGCCTTGACATTGGCCTTCAAGGCCGACAGCAGTTTGTCGTGATCGGTCGGGCAGGGCGCTTGCGCCCAAGCGGGATTGTGTGGCAGCACCGCGATGGCCAAGAGCAGGAGGCCAAGAGCGGCCGACGGACACTGGCGGAAATGCATGGCGCTTCGGAACACCTTGTTCAACGCGGACAACAAGGGAAAACAGAAATCTGGCGGCAGAAACTCCGGTCTCGCCGTTCTGCAAGCTGATCCTGCTCTTGCTGCGCGAAACCGAACGGACAACGAGCCCCTTTGTTCCTGCTGCCCAGAAAGGGACTGCAAGAATTGCGTGTGGCAGGTGCATCCATATCGAAGTCCGGCCCAACAGCACCAAGGACCTGGCGGTGCCATCACCGCTCCTGGGAGGCGGCCAGCGTTCCTCGATTGCTGCAGCCGTCAACAGCAGGAGGTACGCGGCTGCTTGGTCTTGCGACATGTGCAGTAGAGGAACCAGCTGTGCCGCCCTGCGTTGGACGGGCAATGGAGCAGCTTCGTTCAGATTTCGCGCCGATCGCACAGCCCGGTTACTGGCTGGCCCTGCTGCTTTTGTTGCTTCCCTATGGGGTCGGCGTGTTCTTCCTCATCAGGACGTGCCACTGCCTGTGACTTGATCCGCTGCCTCGGCGGCGTCGAGCTCGAGGCAAGGCGCGCTCGCGCAAATCCCGGTCTGGATCGCCCAGCTGACGAACACTTTCCTGGCCGCGGCGACCGGCCCGCGGCCATCATATGCCGCGCAGCAAGCGTCGCTGGCCAAACCGTGCAGGCGGCACCGCTTCTCGAACGGCCACTCCTCCAGGAATTCGATGGCGTCCATCGCGCAACGGATTTTCCTCACGCCAAATGGCACGTCATCAACAAGGACAGGTTCAGCGAACACATCAGTGCTCATCGCGCCTGGTTCTGCCGCGCCGTGGTCGTGACCATAGTTGTCGCTTTGCCGAGAAATCAAAGCACGCCCAACGGGCTCCCCGAAGACATTTGGGCCCATGACCTTCCTCCGCTTGATGCGCCAATCGCCGGCAGGCCAAACAGATGCTCAGCAAGGTGTTGGGCATGTGCCGGCGGCGCTGAGGTGAAATATTGGAAGCGCGATTTTCGGCGTCAAGAGCCGCCCCGTGGCGGCCGACCCTGGCTCACCTGGGGTGGGTTGGCAACTCCGCCGATCTGGGTGACGGGCGGCCGAAGAGACAAGCAGCGGCTGGTGTTTGCGTTCGGCTCCATGGGCTGACTAGAGCTGCGCGTGGAGCGTGCTGGCCAGCCAATCGGTGAACTTTTCGCGCATGGGACGCGATCTCCATTCGGCAAGGCTGATCTGCCTCGAGCGCTTCAGATCTTCGTTGAACAAGTCGATCTGCGTTCGTGCGAATTCCTTGCCATAGACGTTGAGCGTGGCCTCATCGTTCAAACGCAAAGACCGCTGGTCCAGGTTGGTGGAACCGAAGCTCGCCCAGACGTCGTCCACGATCAGCAGTTTGGGGTGATACATCGTGGGCTGAAACTCGTAGATCCGCACCCCGGCCTCGAGCAATTTGCCCCAGAAATAGCGCGAAGCTTTGCGGACGATCGGAACATCCGTCAGGGAATTGGGAACGATCACATCGACGGCGACGCCTCTTTTTCTGGCGTCCAATATCTGCTGCAGGGCGATGTCGTCCGGGACGAAATAGGCCATGCCGATGCGCAGGTGGTCTTTGGCCGCGGCTATGGCGGCCAGCATCATCAGCTCCATGTTTTCGGAGCCGTTCGGCTGCGAAGAAAGGATCAGCTGGGCACGGAGCGCACCCGCGGCTTCGGGCGGCAGGTAGAAGTTCTCGCCCTGCAACGTCTCGCCCACTGTTTCCAGCCAGTTCTCGGCGAAGGCCGCCTGGAACCCGGGCACAGCAGGCCCTTCGATCTGGTAGTGCGTGTCGCGCCACTCATTGGGGTTGCGCGCATCTCCCAGCCAGTTGTCCGCGATGCCGACCCCGCCTGTGAAGGCGACCCGCCCGTCCACAATGAGCAGCTTGCGATGCGTCCGGTTGTTGACGCGGTCGAGCGTGTACCAGTGGATCGGCCGATAGCGCTCGAACCGAACGCCAGCACTCGTCATGATTTGGATCAGCTTCTCATCGAAGGGAAGACTGCCAAGCCAATCGACGAGCACGCGCACTTCGACACCCTCTCGGGCTTTCGCAGCCAAAGACGTGGCGAACTCGTAGCCGACCGAGCCCGACCAATAGATGTAGGTTTCCATGTTGATGGTCTTTCGGGCCGAACGGATCGCTTGCAGCATGGCGGGAAAAATCTCGTCGCCGTTGACGAGGGTCTGCACGGCGTTCGCCTCGAACATCTGCCCCTGCGAATAGCTGCTCATGCTCCTTGCGAATTGCGGATCTGCCGCATCGAAACGGTGCGGCACGATGGTGCGGATGACACGGGTCTCGGGGATCAAGTTGATCGCGAGCAGCGTGACCAGACTGGCGACAAGCGCGACGGCCAAATACTTGAGGCTGCTGAGCAGTCTCCGCCGGTTCCGACCAAATCTCACCTTTCACGCGCCCGCTGGAGGCGCCAGGGTGGCCGCCCCATACCAATTCAGACTTTGCCGATCGAAAACGACACACAGTGCTGCGTAGGCCAGCAGCACCAGGAATGCGGCGGGACGGGACGCTAAAGTCCCGATTGAGGTGAGGAAACTCGTTATCGGGTGATTTGCCATGCTCAAGAACTGTTGATCCTGACGCAGGTTCCAGCCTTGACCCGGGAGTCTGAAGTGCAAGCCTGAAGCTATAACAACTTTCGACCACGCCTGCATCCTTCGCAGGCAATCGGCGTTGAAGAAGGATCCTAGAGGGCGGGTTTAGACATGGACACGAAGCCAACTGACGCTGACACGGTTTCCGCTCAGGAACCGGATATCATCGTGAACAAGACCGCACATTTCGTCGGGGAATGGATCGACGAGCACAAGGCGGAAGCCGCAGCTGCAATCCCGGCCGAAATCGCCGCCGAGAAGCTCGCCGAACAATGCATCGCCGATGCCGAAGGCCTGGGAATACTGGCTGAGGATATCGGCGACGAAGTCGGCGATCTCAAGCAATACATCGCGGAAACAGTGCTCGGAGACGAAACTTCCAGCAATGGCAAGATTGAGAGCCCGCCCGATCCGCTCCCGGCGGCGCCGAATGGAGAAACCAATGCCGAAGTTCCGTTTTGAGTTCATCGAAAGTACGGCGCAGCCGGCCATCCAGGTCGACATGGAAAATTTGGATGCCGCCAAGGCCGAGGCGAAACGCGCGGCTAAGGAGGCGATGCTCGATGGGATTGTCGAAGGCGTCGACCCGACATCGTGGGTTACGAGAATCTACGACGAAGCGGGGTATCTGGTCGCCACGATCGGATTCCAGGACCTTGTGGCCGCGCCCCAAGCTGTCGGACAAGCCCACGAACAGACCGATGAGCCCGGCGTGATACGCTCGGGCTGATGCCGCTCCTGGGCAGGCCATCGGAACCTCAGTCGAGCTTTCCAGGCCAGGTCAGCTCGATCCACGCCGGGGCATGATCGCTTGGCCTTTCCAAAGCTCTTACCGCAGCATCGACGCCCGCCCCTCGCAGCCGGTTTGAAAGTGCCGGACTGATCAGGAGATGGTCCATTCGCAGGCCGGAGCTCCGGTCATAACCGCCCCGGTAGGAGAAGTTCCAGTAGGTGTAGACCCTCTTCTCGGGATGGATCTGCCGAACCGCATCCGTCCAGCCCATCTTCAGCAAATCGGCGTAAGCGTCACGACTCTGCGGGAAAAACACTGCATCGCCCAACCAGCGCGCCGGCACCACCGCATCAATCAGGGTTGGCACCACGTTGTAATCGCCGCACAGGACCGTTTCCTCTTTAAGCAAGGTCTGGGAATAGCTGATCAAACGCTGGAACCACGCGAGCTTGTAATCGAATTTAGGTCCAGGCGCGGGATTGCCGTTCGGCAGATAGATGCAGCCGATCACCAGCCCATCCACCTCGGCCTCGATGTAGCGGCTGTGCGTATCGTCCGGGTCGCCTGGCAGTCCGCGCCTGCGCTCCTGCGGCTGTTTCCCACGGGCCAGAATCGCTACGCCGTTGTAAGATTTCTGCCCATGCCAGACGGCGCAGTAGCCAGCCTGCCGGATCGCCTCGGCAGGGAACTTCTCATCGGATGTCTTGAGCTCCTGCAGGCAGACGATGTCATAGCCGGTTTCGCCAAGCCATTTCAGGAGGACCGGCAATCGCCCATTGACGCCATTTACGTTGAAAGTAGCGATCCTGGTCATCCGGTTATCTTGGCCGATGATCTCTCCGGGCAGTCACCCCGATACTTGGTTTGGAATACTAGCTGTCTTTCTTGTAGGATTTGGCGGCCTCATCGATCTTGCGCCAATCGTTTCCGTGACGTCGCACCAGCTCCCGCGCCTGAGCCGGCGAGATGTTTTGCGTTACCACGATATGGTTCACTTCCGTTTCTTCGCCTTTCAGCGGGCGCGAACGTGGCCTTCTGGGCCGGCTCGCCGCTGTTTCATCTGCATCACGTCGTCTCGCCATGGGCTGACCTCTCCTGATCCGGATTAACCGTCGAATGCCGGGAAGGTTTCCGCTCGCGGTTCCTCGAGCAGTTCGGCTTGTCTCGGCTGTGTGGCTTGAACCCAAGGAACTTGCGCGGCGTTCCTTGCGAGCAGAGCTAGCAAGCGCAATCCGATGGAAAAATCCGAAGCCCATTTTGAACCGCAGAAGCCTCGTGGTGCCGAAGCGCGCTTCCCGTACGATCGAGCGGCAGTTGAGCGGTTCCAGCTTGCGTTTCCGCGCGCGAGGTGGAACGACGAGCTCAGGAGCTGGTTCGTGCCCGGAAAAACGGCGGCGCGGCGGATCGAGCGCTGGCTGGCACAGGAGACAGCGGCTCGCGCAGCCCATGACGACAGTAAGGGGCGGGATGCCTTCGCCTTCGATCCACTGTCGAGCCACTATCTGGAAGTCGCGGACGACCTGCGCATTCGCGCGCCTTATTCGAAGACCGTGCTGGAGGAACTGCGAGCGGTTCCATGGGCGAGTTGGGACGACGAACTGCGGGTCTGGCGGGTGCCTTTTCGCGCTTATGAGGAGCTGCGGCGCCGTTGGCCAAGCATCGAAAGAGCCGCCCAGCGCGCCGAGCCGGAGGAGAGGAAACGCCGGCGGGAGGCTGGTAAAC
>NZ_RZSR01000283.1:0-6219 GCF_004023265.1 Mesorhizobium sp. M1A.F.Ca.IN.020.06.1.1 | reverse complement strand
CTTTGTCGTCGCGCGAAAATAATCCCCAGGAGAGCGATAAGCGCACTCCACATGGCTCGAAAGGATCGCGCTCTCTTGACGCCGCCGAAGCCCTCGCCCATCAGTCGCCAAGGGAGCGAGACATGCCATTCGACAAGCAGACCAGGCTGGCCTCACCGACCGGGGCCGACCTCAACCTCTATGTGAGACATGCGCAAATATCCCCGCGCGCCGTCATCCAGATCAATCACGGCTTGGCCGAGCATGCGGCGCGTTACGCCCGCTTTGCCGACTTCCTCGGCGCGCGCGGCTTCCATGTCTACGCCCATGACCATCGCGGCCATGGCGCGACAAAGGCGCCCGATGCGCCGCTCGGCCGGTTCGCCGATACCGACGGCATCGCCAAGGTGATTGCCGATGTCGGCGCGGTGCATGATCTGATCGCCGTTGATCATCCGGGATTGCCGGTCATCGCTTTTGGACATTCGCTCGGCGCCTCGATCGCGCTGAATTTCGTGCTCCGCCACTCCGGTCGCGTCCATGCCGCCGCGATCTGGAACGGCAATTTCTCGCAAGGCCTGCTCGGCCAGCTGGCCCTGGCCATCCTGGGCTGGGAAAGGATGCGGCTGGGCTCCGACGTGCCATCTCGGCTGCTGCCCAAGCTGACCTTCCAGGCCTGGGGCAAGGCCGTGCCCAATCACCGGACCTTGTTCGACTGGCTGTCGCGCGATCCGGTCGAGGTCGACAAATACATCGCCGACCCGCTCTGCGGCTGGGATGCCTCGGTCTCCATGTGGCGCGATGTGGTCAACTTGGCGCTCTACGCCGGCAGGGAATCGAGCTTCGCCGGCGTGCGCCGCGACCTCTTCGTCAATCTGATCGGCGGCGAGAAGGATCCGGCATCGGACTACGGCAAAGCGGTTCACCACCTTGCCCGGCGGATGGACAAAATGGGCTTTTCGAATCTGGTTTCAAAGGTTTACGCCGACACCCGCCACGAGAGCCTGAACGAGGTCAACCGCGACATCATCATGAATGATTTCGCCGCCTGGGCGGATCATACGCTGAAACCTAGCGGCATTGGCCCATTGCATGGGTCGTGACAGGGGCGACCTCTGTTGGTAGACGCTGCGCTTTCAACCCTTCACGGTGATCCATGGCTGAACCCCCGCTGAAAGGCATCCGCGTCATCGAACTCGCTCGCATCCTGGCAGGCCCCTGGGCCGGGCAGTTGCTCGCCGATCTCGGCGCCGATGTCATCAAGGTGGAGAGCCCGCACGGCGGCGACGACACCCGCAAATGGGGCCCGCCCTTCGTCATGAGCCATGACGGCGAGAACCTTTCGGCGGCGTACTATCATTCCTGCAATCGCGGCAAGCGCTCGGTCGCCATCGATTTCTCCAAGCCCGAGGGCGCCGACACGCTCCGCCGCCTCGTCGCCACGGCCGACGTGCTGATCGAGAACTTCAAGCTCGGCGGTCTCAAGAAATACGGGCTCGACTATGAAAGCCTGAAGAGGATCAACCCGCGTCTCGTCTATTGCTCGATCACCGGTTTTGGCCAGGACGGGCCCTACGCGCCCCGCGCTGGGTACGATTTCATCATCCAGGCGATGGCCGGCATGATGTCGATCACCGGCGAGGTCGGCCGCGAGCCGCAGAAGGCGGGCGTCGCCATCTCCGACCTGTTCACTGGCCTTTATTCGGTGATCGCCATCCAGGCGGCGCTCCGCCACGCAGAAAGGACCGGTGAAGGCCAGCATATCGACATGGCGCTCTTCGACAGCCAGATCTCGGCGCTCGGCAACCAGAATCTCAACTATCTGGTCTCCGGCAAGTCGCCCGTGCAGATGGGCAACGCGCATATGAACATCGCGCCTTACGAGGTGCTGCCGGTCAGGGACGGCCATATCATCCTCGCGGTCGGCAACGACGGACAATTCACCAAGTTCTGCGCAGCGGTCGGGCTGACCGAGTTGCCCGCCGATTCCGATTTCGCCACCAACCCCGCCCGCGTCGCCAATCGCGCCAAGCTGCGCGAGCGGATCATCGAGAAGCTGAGCACGTGGGATCGCGATCCGCTGCTGGCGAAGCTCGAGGCAGCCGGCGTGCCGGCAAGCCCGATCAACACGATCGGCCAGATGTTCGCCGACCCGCAGACGATCGCGCGCGGCATGAAGCTCGACCTGGAGGACGGCCATGGCAATTTGCTGCCTTCGGTACGTGCGCCGATGGTGATGTCCGGCACGCCGCTCGTCTATGAGCGCCCCTCGCCGCGTCTCGGCGAGCACACTGAGGAAATCCTTGCCGAACTGGAGAGAGCAGCAAAATGAAAACGGGCGGACAATTGATCGTCGAGGCGCTCGAAGCGAACGGCACCGACCGCATCTTCTGCGTTCCTGGCGAATCCTATCTGGCGGTGCTCGACGCGCTGCATGACTCGCCGATCCGCACCATCGTCTGCCGTCAGGAAGGCGGAGCGGCGATGATGGCCGACTGCCAGGGGCGCCTGACCGGCAAGCCCGGCATATGCTTTGTCACGCGCGGCCCCGGCGCCACCAACGCTTCGGCCGGCATTCATATCGCCATGCAGGATTCGGTGCCGCTGATCCTGTTCATCGGCCAGGTCGCCAGTCACGCCAAGGAGCGCGAGGCTTTTCAGGAGGTCGACTACAAGCGCTTCTTCGGCGACATCGCCAAATGGGTGGTCGAGATCGAGGATGCCTCACGCATCCCGGAATTCGTCACCCGCGCCTTCGCGGTGGCGACGTCAGGCCGCCCTGGCCCAGTTGTCATCTCGCTGCCCGAGGACATGCTGACCAGCGAGGTCGAGGCCCCAACGGCGCTGGCTCATACGCTGGTCGAAACAAGCCCTGGTGAAGCCGAACTCGACCGGCTTGAGGCCCTGCTCAATGCCGCCAAACGGCCGATTGCCATCCTGGGCGGCACGCGCTGGGATATTCAAGCGGTTCAGGACGTCACCCGTATCGCAGAGGCCTGGTCACTGCCGGTCGGCTGCTCCTTCCGCCGCCAGATGCTGTTCGACCACTTGCATCCGAACTATGCCGGCGATGTCGGCATCGGCATCAATCCGAAGCTGGCGGCAACGGTCAAGCAGGCAGACCTGGTGCTGCTCATCGGCGGCCGCATGGGCGAGATGCCGTCCTCGGACTATACGCTGTTGAAAAGCCCTTACCCGGACCAGATGCTGGTGCATGTCCACGCCGACGCCGGCGAGCTTGGCCGCGTCTATCGGCCGACCCTGGCGATCAACGCCTCCCCCGCCGCCTTCGTGCGAGCCTTCGCCAGACGCAAAGGTCCGGCCGCGCCCGGTTGGGCGGCGGAGACGGCAAAGCTGCATGCCGCCTATCTCGAATGGTCGACGCCGCCTCAGACCGGCCCCGGCGCCGTCCAGATGGGGCCGATCATGACCTATCTGGAAAAGGCGCTGCCGGAAGACGCCATCCTCACCAACGGCGCCGGCAACTACGCCACCTGGGTGCATCGCTTCCACCGCTTCCGCCGCTTCGCCACGCAGGCGGCGCCGACTTCCGGCTCGATGGGCTACGGCACGCCGGCCGCGGTCGCGGCCAAGGCCCTGTACCCGGATCGCGAGGTCATCGCTTTTGCCGGCGACGGCTGTTTTCTGATGAACGGGCAGGAGTTCGCGACCGCCGTGCAATACGACCTGCCGATCATCGTGGTGGTCGTCAACAATGGCATTTACGGCACGATCCGCATGCATCAGGAGCGGGAATATCCGAGCCGCGTCGTGGCGACCGACCTCAAGAACCCGGATTTCGCCGCCCTCGCCCGCGCCTATGGCGGCCATGGCGAGACCGTCGCAAGGACCGAAGACTTCGCTCCGGCCTTCGAACGCGCACGCGCCAGCGGCAAGCCGGCGATCGTCGAGATCAGGCTCGATCCCGAAGCCATCACGCCGACCCGCACGCTGACACAGATACGCGACAAGTCCTGATCAGGCAGAACGAGGCGGTCGCCCCCCTCGCTGCTGCCTGAGGAAACTCCGCTACATCGATCCGCCGGCTTTCTCGATCTGGCCGCGGATCTCGCCGTCCGGATTCGCCTTGGTGTGGACGTTGACGTAGTACTTGCCGGCCTCGAGGTCGGCCGCCTGCGCGTCGGTCAGCGTCGCCGATCCCTTGATCGGGCTCTTGAGCTTCTTGAATGGGATCACCGGAGGTGCGTTTTCACCCGACGCGGCCGGCCCGTGAATGTGAGCAGCCGTCGCAGGTCCGCTGAGGCCGGAATATTTGACGTTCCAGCTGAGCTTCTTCTTGGCGGTGTCGAAGGTGAATGTGGCGGTTCCCTTGCCTTTGGTGGTGACGGGCGGGCTCTGCTGGCTACCGTCGAGCGTCGCATTGTACTTCACAGTTTCGGCCAAGGCCGGAGATGCGAGCAGCAAAGCAGTCGAGACAGCAAAGGCCGAAAGCATCGGCCATGATTGGATGCGCATTGGAGAACCTCCTTGGCTGGCGCGCATCCGCCCCGCCGCGGCTCCCCCGGCGCGCGGATGCCCCACTGCAACGGTTGGCAGGCCGCTTGTATCCCTGCACACGGATATTTTACCACAGCCAAGCAAAAGCGGCGGTCACCCGCCCCCGTTAAGTCTCGACTGGCGAGGTCGACCTTACTTGATCGCCTTGTCGGTGATCGCGGTCGTGTAGGCGCCCGACGGCTCCTTGGCGATGATCTTCTGGTCGAGCAGCGCCTTGGCGGTGCGCTCATAGGTGGCCGGATCGAGCTTGCCGTCGGCATTGTCGATCAGCTTGGCGACTTCGCCCATCATGCGCTTCTGATGGTTCTCGTCCTGGCCGCCATTATCCATGACGATCTCGGCCGCCTCATCCGAATTGTCGACGGCGTATTTCCAGCCCTTCATGGAGGCGCGCACGAAGCGCACCATCTTGTCCTCGAAGGCCGGATCCTTCAGCTTGTTCTCCAGCGCGTAGAGGCCGTCCTCGAGCAGGTCGTTGCCCATGGCCGAATAGTTGAAGACGGTGAGCTGCTCCGGCTTGTAGCCGGCGTCGATCAGCTGCCAGTACTCGTTATAGGTCATGACCGAAATGCAGTCCGCCTGCTTCTGGATCAGCGGCTGAACGTCAAAGCTTTGCTTCAGCACGGTGACACCGTCCTTGCCGCCGTCGGTCTTGAGGCCGAGCTTGTTCATCCAGGCATAGAACGGGTACTCGTTGCCGAAGAACCAGACGCCGAGCGTGTGGCCCTTGAAGTCGGCTTCGGTCTTGATCGGGCCGTCCTTCGGGCAGACCAGTTCCATGCCGGCTTTCTTGAACGGCTGGGCGATGTTGACCAGCGGCACGCCTTTTTCACGGGCGGCCAGCGCGCCGCCCATCCAGTCGACGATCACATCGGCGCCGCCGCCGGCGATCACCTGCTCGGGCGCGATATCCGGCCCGCCCGGCTTGATGTCGACGTCGAGCCCTTCGGCCTCGTAAAAGCCCTTGGCCTTGGCGACGTAGTAGCCAGCGAACTGGGCCTGCGTGACCCATTTCAGCTGCAGCGTCACCTTGTCGGCCGCCATCGCTTGGAAAGCGGCCAGCGACATCGCCCCGGCCAGAGCAGAAATTACCAGTCTTTTCATGTTTTTACCCTCTGAAGTTAGCACCCAAACCCACCGCCCCTATCCACCACGGACAGAGGGATGCCAAAACGTGACGGCTCTCTCGACAAGAGCGACCACGCCATAAAAGACCGAACCCGCCAGTGCTGCAACTGCGATTTCGGCCCAGACCATGTCGATGTTCATCCGCCCGACTTCCGTCGAAATGCGGAATCCCATGCCTACCACGGGCGTGCCGAAGAACTCCGCGACGATGGCGCCGATCAGCGCCAGCGTCGAGTTGATCTTCAGCGCATTGAAGATGAACGGCATTGCCGCCGGCAGCCGCAGCTTCAGCAAGGTTGGCCAGTAGCCCGACGCATAAGTGCGCATCAAATCGCGCTCCATGTGGCCGGAGGCGGCAAGCCCCGCGACGGTGTTCACCAGCATCGGGAAGAAGGTCATGATGATCACGACCGCCGCCTTGGACGGCCAGTCGAAGCCGAACCACATCACCATGATCGGCGCGACGCCGATGATCGGCAGCGCCGACACCATGTTCCCGATCGGCAGCAGCCCGCGCCTGAGGAACGGCACACGGTCGGCAAGGATGGCGACGACGAAGCCGGCGAGATTGCCGACGATGTAGCCGATCAGCAC
>NZ_RZSR01000282.1:0-6221 GCF_004023265.1 Mesorhizobium sp. M1A.F.Ca.IN.020.06.1.1 | reverse complement strand
CATTGAGAGCGGTGAAGGACGTTTCAGTCAGCCTCCGGCCCGGCGAGACGCTCGGGTTGGTCGGCGAGTCCGGCAGCGGCAAGACCACCTTCGCGAGGCTGCTGCTCGGCCTCGTGCCGCCGGACGAGGGCGGCAGCATCGAACTGGAGGGCAAGCAGTTGGCGCCGCGGCTTGCCAGCCGCTCGGAGGACCAGGTCAAGGCGGTGCAGATCGTCTTCCAGAATCCGGATTCGGCGCTCAACCGTTCGCATTCGATCCGGCATATCCTCAGCCGCGCTTTGAAGCGGTTGGGCGGGCTCACCGGCAAGTCGCTGGAAGCGCGCCTCGAAGAGCTCGTCCGCTCGGTGCGGCTCACCGACCGGCATCTCGCCGTCAAGCCGCGGCAGCTTTCGGGCGGTCTGAAGCAGCGCGTGGCGATCGCCCGCGCCTTCGCCGGCGATCCGCGCATCGTCGTCTGCGACGAGCCGACCTCGGCGCTCGACGTGTCGGTGCAGGCGGCGATCCTCAACCTCTTGGCCGACCTGCAGTCGAAGCAGGATGTGAGCTACATTTTCATCTCGCACGACCTCGGCGTGGTGCGCTATCTGTCCGACAAGATCGCGGTGCTCTATCTCGGCCGCATCATGGAGTTCGGACCGTCGGAAGCGGTGTTTTCCGGCCCGCATCACCCTTACACGGAAGCTCTGTTGTCGGCCGTTCCGAAACTCGACCGGACGGAAAGCTCGCGCATCCGCCTCGACGGCGAAATCCCGAGCGCGGCCAACCCACCCACGGGTTGCGTCTTCCACACGAGATGCCCGCGCAAGATCGGCGCGATCTGCGAGACGCAAGTGCCGGAACTTTCCGAGGCAGAGCCCGGGCACACAATTCGATGCCATATTCCTTTCGCGGAGTTGGCAAGACTGCAGAAGCCGAAGGCCGTGGAGCCGGCGTGATAGCCGCCAGAAAGCGGCCGCGCCTGCTGGATTCGCTGCGCGCGATGGTTGGCGCAGGGCGGCAAGCGCGCTGACACCATCGCGCTAGTCGACGTCCAGGCAAACCTCGTTTCGAACCGCCGCGTAGGGTCCCTCGCGCCTTCCCTCGATCCTGCCGGATCTCCCCCCGCCCCGCATCGTCTCGGAGTCTCGTTTTAGCTCATTCCTGAGACGACCGCCGAAATGGCGGTTGAAATATTTTTCAAACGGTCATAGGAATGTTCAAACAATGATCGCGGCGCGGGCGGCGCCAAGGACCGGAGGAAGCGACATGTCCCATCCGCAATTCGCAGCGGAACTCCTGCAGCGCGCTGAGAAACAAGGACCGATCACCATCGGTCTCGCCGGCGCCGGACAGATGGGAACAGATATCGTCGTTCAGGTCGCACTCATGCCGGGCATGCGCATCGGCGCCATTTCGGAGGTCAGGCCGCAGGCGGCGATCGATGCGGCGCTGCTGGCCGGCCATGATCGTTCCGATATTGTGCAGGCGCCCAATGCCCCGGCCATTGATCGCGCCATCGAGGGCGGCAAGATCGCGGTCACCGAGGACCTGCATGCGCTCGCCGCCGCCGGCCGCATCGACGTGATCATCGACGCAACCGGAAATCCCAATATCGGCACGCTGTTCGCGCTCGAGGTGATGAAGAACGGCAAGCATATCGTCATGCTAAATGTCGAGGCCGACATCACGATCGGCCGGTTCCTGAAGGAAGAGGCGCGCAAGGCCGGCGTCGTCTACACAGGTGCGGCGGGCGACGAGCCTGCCTGCACGCTGGAGATCATCGGCTTCGCCAGAAGCCTCGGCTTCAACATCGTTGCCGCCGGCAAGGGCAAGAACAATCCGCTGAAGTTCGACGCCGTGCCGGCCGACTACGAGAAGGAGGCGGCCGAGCGCAACATGAATGCGCGCATGCTGGTCGAGTTCGTCGACGGCTCGAAGACGGCAATCGAGATGGTGGCGATCGCCAACGCGACGGGACTGGTGCCCGACGTGCCAGGCATGCACGGCCCTACCGCGACGCTAGAAGAACTCGCCAGCGTGCTCTGCCCGCGCGAGGATGGCGGCGTGCTTCATCGCAAGGGCGTTGTCGACTATTCGATCGGCAAGGGCGTCGCGCCCGGGGTGTTCTGCATCATCGAAACCAAGCATCCGCGCGTGCTGGAGCGAATGATCGACCTCAAGGTCGGCAGGGGCCCCTATTTCACGATCTTCCGGCCCTATCACCTCACCAGCCTGGAAGTGCCGCTGTCGGCGGCGCGCGCCGTGGTCTACAAGCGCGCCGACATGGAACCGCTCGATCATCCGGTGGCCGAGGCGGTGGCGGTGGCCAAGACCAGTCTCGGCACCGGCCAGTCGCTCGGCATGATCGGCGAGAACGACTACCGCGGCTTCGCCATGACCTGGGAAGACGCGCGCGCCAAGGGCGCGCTGCCGCTCGGGCTTGCTGAACGTGCCAAGGTGGTGAAGCCGGTCAAGGCCGGCGACTTCCTGACCTATGAAAACTGTGTACCCGACGATTCGATGGTGATAACCCAGATCCGCCGTCGTCTCGACCAGTCGGACGGACGGTTCGTAACCAACGCGGCCTAAAGCGCGTCGCGCGGAAACGGATCCAGGCGACGCGCTTTAGGTCTTTGTTTTTATGCATGTCGTTTTCGCAAAACCGCTGCACACTTTTGCGCGACATGCTCTAACCCTCCGGATCCCAGCCTGATGGACGATGTGGTAATCGGGATCGACGCCTCGACGACCGCCGTGAAGGCGATCGCTTTCGCGCGCGACGGCTCGGAGCTTTTCCAGGCACGCGAGACCTATCCGCTTTCCAACCCGGCGCCCGGCCATTTCGAGCAGGACGCCGAGCATTGGTGGGAGGCGCTGCTGTCGGCGCTGCAACAAGTCGCCAAGGCGATCGATGCCTCACGCGTGAAAGCCATCGCAATCGCGCACCAGCGCGAGAGCTTCACGCTGATCGACAACGCCGGCAAGCCGCTCATTCCCGCCATATTGTGGCTCGACGAACGCGCCCGCCGCCAGGTGGCGCGGTTTTCGGAAGAACTCGGCCGCGAGGCGATCCGCGACTGGAGCGGCAAGCCGCCGGACCCGACGCCGGCGCTCTACGCTTTGGCCTGGCTGACGGAGCACCGGCCGCAGGCGCTGGCGGAAGCGGCCGCGGTGGTCGACGTGCACGCGTTCTTCGTCCACCGGCTCACCGGGCGACTCGTCACCAGCACGGCGAGTGCCGATCCGCTCGGTCTGCTGGACATCGCGCATGGCGTCTGGCACCCGAGGCTGGTCGAGGCGGCGGGGCTGCGGCCGGAGCAACTGCCGGAGCTCGCAGCCCCTGGGGAGGTCTGCGGCACGTTGTCGGAAAGCGTCGCGGCGGCGATCGGCCTGAAGGCCGGCACGCCGGTTATTGCGGGCGCCGGAGACGGCCAGGCGATGGGCCTCGGCATGGGAGTCTACGGGCCCGGCAAAAGCTATCTGTCGTTGGGCTCAGGCGTCGTCAGCGGAAATTATTCCGGTACGGTGACAACGTCGGATGCATTCCGCACGCTGGTTTCGCCGACCGGCTCCGGCTTCATGCTGGAGACGGTGCTGCGTTCCGGCATGCAGTTGGTCGACTGGATCGTGCGCACTACCGGCGCGCCTTCGGCCGCGGTGCTGGAGAAGGCTGCGAAGGACGTCGCGCCAGGCAGCGACGGATTGCTCGTCATGCCCTATTGGGCCGGCGTCATGAGCCCTTACTGGGACGGCTCGGCGCGCGGCGCTATCGTCGGCCTGTCGCTCGATCACGAGCCAAAGCATCTCTTCCGCGCGGTGCTGGAGGGCATAGCGCTGGAGCAGGCGATCGCCACCGAGGCGATGGAGGAACAGACCGGCAAGGCCGACGCGATGATCGCGGCCGGCGGCGGCACCAATTGCGCACTGCTGATGGAAATCATGGCGAGCGTGCTCGAGCGCCCGCTCTTCGTCTCGCCGGTCAACGAAGCAGCGGCGCTGGGAGCCGCCATGCTCGCGGCCTCGGCAATCGGCTGGTTCGCGTCACCGGAAGAAGCGGCAAAGGCGATGGCGGCACGGCCGGCACGCCAGGTCGATCCTGTCGAGGCGCTTGTTCCGACCTACCGCGCACGCAAAGAAGTCTATCGTGATCTCTATCACGCGACACGCGATATCCACACGCGGCTCGGCGCGATTACCTGAACTACCGGCTAAGCAGCCCCTTGGCCGCGTCTTCGTCGGTGATCAGCACCGAGACCTTCGTATTCGCAAGTGCGGCGCGCATGACGGCGATCTTCTCCCGCCCGCCCGACACCAGGATGGTGGTCGGAATGTCGGAGAGATCCTGCAGCGGGTAGGCGCAGACGCGGCGGTTGACCTCATGGTCAACGATGCGGCCCTCGGCATCGATGAAGTGGCAGAGGATATCGCCGACCGCGCCCGCCGCCTGCAATTCCTCCAATTCGCTGGGCTTGATGAAACCGTAATTGGCGATCGGGCTGTCGTTGGAAAAGGAGCCGACGCTGAGCACGGCGATGTTGGCGCGCCGCGCCCTAAAGACCACATCCTGGACGCTGCGCTGGCTCATGAAGGCATCGCGCTGCTCCGGCCTGTCGGCATAGACGGGCACGGGCAGCAGATAGCATTCGGCGCCGATCTTCTCAGCGAATTCCCAGGCGCTCTCGGTCGGATTGAGCGGCTGCGCATGGGTGAGGCCGCCAAGCATCGAGACCACCGTGGTCCTGGCGATCGGCCGCCTGGGCAATTCGTTGATGGCGAATTTCAGCGTCCTGCCCCAACCCAGTGCGATAACGTCGCCCGCATTGACGTTGTCGGCGAGATAGGCGGCGGCGGCATGGCCGATCATCAGCGGCGCGTTGCTCCTGTCGGCAGCCGACGGCACGACCACCGCCTGGCTGAGGCCGAAGCGCTGCTTCAGGCTTTCCTCCAGCTGCACGCATTCGACGACGCTGTCGCGAATGCGGAACTGGACGACGCCCTCCTCGCGCGCGGCCGACAGAATCCGGTGCACCTTGATACGGCCGACGCCGAGGATCTCCGAGATCCGCTCCTGCGTCAGCCCTTCGACATAATAGTGCCAGGCGGCTCGGGCCTTGAGCTCGGCATCCGGAAAACGCGAGACCTTGTCGTTCTCGATCATCGCCATGCTTTATGCCTCCGTATGCGCTCGACTTCCCTATGGCAAACTGTCGGTTCACGCAAACTGCCGCCGAATGGCTGCGCGGCACTTGACAATTTTCTGATGAACGTTTTAGCTGAACAAAATTGCAGTTCAAAGATAAATTGTTCACAAGGGAGGATGCCTGGTGAACAAGAGCGGAAGGCAAGGCACGCCTGCCCGCTGACGGAGGAGACGAAGTGGCCGTGAGCAACGAGACGAGCGAGTTGAAGGCTGGCACCGGCGCCGCGCAGGCCGCTTCCGGTGCGAAGCTTTCGGCGCTGTTTGCCGGCACGATGGGACCGCTGATCGGGCTGGTGCTGCTGTGCCTGGCGCTGGCGCTGACCACCGACACCTTCCTTACGGTACGCAACATCCTCAACGTGCTCGACCAGGTGACCGTGCTCGGCATCATGGCGATCGGCATGACGCTGGTCATCCTGATCGGCGGCATCGACCTTTCCGTCGGCTCGGTGCTGGCGCTGGCCTCGATGGTGATGGGCTATGTCGCCTATCCCGACTATCTCAATCTCGGCGTCCCGGCGGGCATCGCCGCGGCGCTCGTCGTCGCCGCCCTCTGCGGCCTGGTGTCGGGCCTGCTGGTGACGGTGACGAAACTGCCGCCCTTCATCGCGACGCTTGCCATGATGTCGGTGGCGCGCGGCCTCGCCAACATGATCACCGACGGCTCGCAGATCGTCGGCTTTCCCGACTGGTTCACCAACCTCTCCATCGTGCGCCATTTCGGCTTCCTGTCGGTCACCGTCGGGCTGATGATCGTGCTGGCGATCGTCTTCGCGATCTTCCTCAATTACCGCGCCACCGGCCGCAGCCTCTACGCGATCGGCGGCAGCGCCGAGGTTGCCCGCCTCTCCGGCATTCCGGTGAAGTCGCTGACCAACTGGGTCTACGCAATCTGCGCACTGCTGGCGGGACTGGCCGGCATCGTGCTCGCGGCCCGGCTCGATTCCGTGCAGCCGAGTTCGGGCGTCGGCTACGAGCTCGACACTATCGCCGCGGTGGTGATCGGCGGCGCCAGCCTTTCCGGCGGCATCGGCTCGATCGG
>NZ_RZSR01000281.1:0-6223 GCF_004023265.1 Mesorhizobium sp. M1A.F.Ca.IN.020.06.1.1 | reverse complement strand
CGCTTCTTCGATCGACAGTTCGCCGCGCGAAAAGACGAAGCGCGGCAGCCCTGTCACCTCGAAACCCTCAAAGACGTTGTAGTCGATCACCGACTGCTGGTTCTTGGCCGTGATCGTCTTCTCGCGCTTCGGGCCCCAGACCACGATGTCGGCATCCGCGCCTTCGACGATCGCGCCCTTCTTCGGATACATGTTGAGGATCTTGGCGATGTTGGTCGAGGTCACCGCGACGAACTCGTTCATCGTCAGCCGGCCGGTGTTGACGCCGCTGGTCCAAAGCACGGGCAAACGATCCTCGAGGCCGCCGGTGCCGTTCGGGATCTTGGTGAAGTCGCCGACGCCGTTGCGCTTCTGCTTGGTGGTGAAGGAGCAGTGGTCAGTCGCCACCACCTGCAGCGATCCGGCCTGCAGGCCTGCCCATAGTGAATCCTGGTGCCACTTGCTGCGGAAAGGCGGGCTCATCACGCGCCGCGCCGCATGGTCCCAGTCCTTGTTGAAATATTCGCTCTCGTCGAGCGTCAGGTGCTGGATCAGCGGCTCGCCATAGACGCGCATGCCCTTCTGGCGTGCCCGGCGGATGGCTTCATGGCTCTGCTCGCAGGAGACGTGCACGACATAGAGCGGCACGCCCGCCATGTCGGCGATCATGATGGCGCGGTTTGTCGCCTCGCCTTCCACTTCGGGCGGACGCGAATAGGCATGCCCCTCGGGGCCGTTATTGCCGGCGGCAAGCAGCTTCTGCGAGAGTGCCGCGACCACGTCGCCATTTTCGGCATGGACCAGCGGCAGCGCGCCGAGATCGGCGCAGCGCTGGAACGAGGAATACATCTCGTCGTCGTCGACCATCAGCGCGCCCTTGTAGGCCATGAAGTGCTTGAACGAGGTGATGCCCCTGTCGACGACGGTGGCCATCTCGTCGAAGACCTGCTTGCCCCACCAGGTGATCGCCATGTGGAAGGAATAGTCGCAGGCAGCTTTCGAGGTCTTGTTGTCCCACATCTGCAGCGCCTCCAGCAGCGACTGCTGCGGCGCCGGCAGGCAGAAATCGACGACCATGGTCGTGCCGCCCGAAAGCGCCGCGCGCGTGCCGGATTCGAAATCGTCGGCCGAATAGGTGCCCATGAAGGGCATTTCGAGATGGGTGTGCGGATCGATGCCGCCCGGCATGACATAGCAGCCAGTGGCGTCGAACTCGTGATCGCCATGCAGGTTCGAGCCGATGGCGATGATCTTGCCGTGCTGCATCAGCACGTCGGCTTTCCACGTGCGGTCGGCGGTGACGATGGTGCCGTTCTTGATGACTTTGGTCATATCCGTTCCCCTGATCTTTTCACGCTTCTTTGCGAGCGGCTTTTTCGAGGTGATTTCTATTCGGTCATTCGACGATTCCTGCCGTCTCGACCACCGCGTGGAACAGCACATCGGCGCCTGCCGCCGCCCATTCCTTGGAGATGTCCTCGGCCTCGTTGTGGCTGAGCCCGCCGACACAGGGACACATGACCATGGTCGCCGGCGCGACCTTGGCCGCCCAGCAGGCGTCGTGGCCGGCGCCGGAGATGATGTTCATATGGCTGTAGCCCAGCTTCTCGGCGGCGGTGCGGACACGGCCGACCAGCGTCGGATCGAAGGTCACCGGATCGAAATGGCCGACCGCCTCGACGGCGCATTTCACGCCGAGCGGCTCGCAGATATTCGGCGCCTCCTTCTCGATGCGCGCGCGCATGCCGTCGAGCTTCGCCTTATCGGGCGAGCGGATATCGACAGTGAAGATCACCGTGCCCGGCAGCACGTTGCGGGAGTTGGGCGAGAACTTCACCTGGCCTACACCGCCGACAGCGCCAGGCTGGTTCTCCATCGCGACCGTCTGCACCATCTCCAGGATGCGGGCCATGGCCAACCCCGCATTGACGCGCATGTTCATCGGGGTCGAGCCGGTATGCGCCTCCCTGCCGGTCAGCGTGAATTCCAGCCACCACAGGCCCTGGCAGTGGGTCACCACGCCGATCTGCTTGTTCTCGGCCTCGAGGATGGGCCCCTGCTCGATATGGTACTCGAAATAGGCGTGCATCTTACGCGCGCCGACCGTCTCGTCGCCGACCCAACCGATCCGCTTCAGCTCGTCGCCGAAGCTCAGGCCGTCGAGATCCTTGCGGGCATAGGCATAATCCTGCGTGTGAACGCCTGCGAACACGCCGGAGGCGAGCATGGCCGGCGCGAAACGGGCTCCCTCCTCGTTCGTCCAGTTGGTGACGACGATCGGATGTTTGGTCTTGATGCCGAGATCGTTGAGCGAGCGCACGACCTCGAGGCCAGAGAGCACTCCGAGCACGCCGTCATATTTGCCGCCGGTCGGCTGGGTATCGAGATGGGAACCGACATAGACCGGCAGCGCGTCCGGATCGGTGCCGGGCCGCGTCATGAACATGGTGCCCATCTGGTCCACGCCCATCGTGAGCCCGGCCTCGTCGCACCAGGACCTGAACAGTTCGCGGCCTTGCTTGTCGGAATCGGTCAGCGTCTGGCGATTGTTGCCCCCGGCGATGCCGGGGCCGATCTTCGCCATCTCCATGATGGAATCCCACAAACGGTCTGAATTGATTCGCAGATTCTCGCCGGGGGCGGCCATTCAAAGTCCTCTCATTTCAGGTCTCCGGTCGGGCGGCGGTTCCCGTCGCCGCCCGAGCGGTTTGAGCAGTTAGTCTATCGAGCGCAGAACATCGCGAACATGGTCGATCAGTTCGTTGATCTGGCCCTTGGTGATGATCAGCGGCGGCGACAGCGCGATGATGTCGCCGGTTGTGCGGATCAGCGCGCCGCGTTCGAACGCTTTGACGAAGGCCGAGAAGGCCCGCTTGGTCGGGCTACCGGCGATCGGCGCAAGCTCGATCGCGCCGATCAGGCCGATATTGCGGATGTCGATGACATGCGGCTCGCCCTTCAACGAATGCAGCGCGTCTTCCCAGTAAGGCGCCAGCTCCTCGCCGCGGGTTAGCAGGCCTTCTTCCTTGTAGGTGTCCAAAGTGCCGAGAGCCGCGGCGCAGGCGATCGGATTGCCCGAATAGGTGTAGCCGTGGAAGAACTCGATCATGTGCTCCGGGCCGTTCATGAAGGCGTCGTGGATTTCCTTCTTCACGAAAACCGCGCCCATCGGGATGACGCCGTTGGACACGCCCTTGGCCGTCGTCATGATATCCGGCGTGACGCCGAAATAATCGGCGGCGAATGGCGCGCCAAGACGGCCGAAGCCGGTGATCACTTCATCGAAGATCAACAATATGCCGTGCTTGGTGCAGATTTCTCGAAGCTTCTGCAGGTAGCCTTTCGGCGGCAGGATGACGCCGGTCGAGCCTGCGACCGGCTCGACGATGACCGCCGCGATGGTCGAGGCGTCATGCAGGGTGACGAGACGGTCCAGCTCGTTCGCCAATTCGGCGCCGTGCTCGGGCACGCCCTTCGAGAAGGCATTCTTCTCCGGCAGATGGGTGTGCGGCAGATGGTCGACGCCGCCGAGCAGCGTGCCGAACATCTTGCGGTTGGCGACGATGCCGCCGACCGAAATGCCGCCGAAATTGACGCCGTGATAGCCGCGCTCGCGGCCGATCAGCCGGGTGCGCGAGCCCTCGCCTCGGACACGGTGATAGGCGATCGCCATCTTCAACGCGGTCTCGACCGATTCCGAACCGGAATTGGTGAAGAACACATGGTGCATGCCCTTCGGCGCGATATCGACCAGGCGGTTCGCCAGTTCGAAGACGATCGGGTGGCCCATCTGGAAGGCCGGCGCATAGTCGAGTTCGGCGGCCTGCTGCTGAATGGCCTCGGTGATCTTCGGCCGGCAGTGGCCGGCGTTGACGCACCAGAGGCCTGCAGTGCCGTCGAGCACCTTGCGGCCATCGCTCGTCGTGTAGTGCATGTCCTTGGCGGACACGAACATGCGCGGCGCCTGCTTGAACTGCCGATTTGCCGTGAACGGCATCCAGAATGCGCTGAGATCGTTCGGCGTGACTTTCAGCCGGTTGGACATGACCAAGATTTCCCCTTGTAACCTGTTTCTGTGCGCTAACGCTTGGTCTTCCCAAGGCTTGGTCTTCGTTGCGTTTTCGTGCTACGCAAAATTTTGACCGGTTGGACAAACGTTAGCACCGCCCTGTCGGCGGTCAAGGGACTACTAACGGAAATGCGGCATCGAAAGCGCGCTCCACGGCTCGGAGAAAAACTGGTCCAGAGAATTGGTCCAGAGTGCCCACACGGCAGCAGCCGGCAAGGATGACGGACAGGATGGAAGGCTCAGCTCCACGCCGCACCCGCATCCAGCAGGAAAAGCGCGAGCTCATCCTGGAAGCCGCGCTGGAAGTCTTCTCCGCCAACGGTTTTCGCGGTTCGACCATCGACCAGATTGCCGAAGCCGCCGGCATGTCGAAGCCGAACCTTCTCTATTACTTCCGCCGCAAGGAGGACATTCACGAGACATTGATGCAGCGGCTGCTGGACACCTGGCTGGCGCCGCTCCGCGAGCTTGACGATATCGGTGATCCGATGACCGAGCTCAGAAGCTACATCCGACGCAAGCTCGAAATGGCGCGCGATTTTCCACGCGAAAGCCGGCTCTTCGCCAACGAGATCCTGCAGGGCGCGCCGCGCATCATGCCGATGCTGGAGGGCGAGCTGAAAACGCTGGTCGAGGAGAAGGCCGCCGTCATCAAGGGCTGGATGCGCGCCGGCAAGATCGCCCGCACCGACCCCTGGCATCTGATCTTCTCGATCTGGGCGACGACGCAGCATTACGCCGATTTCGACGTCCAGGTGCGCGCCGTGCTCGGCCCCGACCGCGGCGGCGACGGCCGCTTCGAGGATGCTGCCCGGTTCCTGGAGCAACTGTTCCTCGATGGGCTGAAGCCGAAAGCTTAGGTCGGGCGAAGATCAGGCGCTGCGCCGCTCGGGGGGCTTCTCTTCCAGCAGCTTCTTGAGCTTGGCGATCGTATTCTGCTCGGTCAACGGCGTGTAGACGATCAGCCGCATGTCTGAGCCGTCGTCGATCGACAGGCTCATATGTTCGAAAGCCATCGGGCCGGCTGTGGGATGGCGGACATGTTTCACGCCCGTCAGCCTTCTCGCCACGTCCCGCCGCGGCCACCAATCACGGAACTCCGGGCTTGAGCGCATCATCAGCGCGATCAGCCGCTCGAAATCCGGATCGCCGACATATTTGGCGCTCTCCGCGCGAAACGAAGCGAGCACCACGCGGGCAAGCGCTTCCCAGTCGACCAGCAGCCGGCGGTGATGCGGGCTTGTGAACACCAGATGGACGATGTTGCGGGCATCGCCCTCGAGCAGGCCATAGTCGCCGAACAAGGCGACCGCCGCCGGATTCCAGGCGAGCACATCCCAACGCCGGCCAACCACATAAGCCGGCTGTAGGACGAGGCTCCCCAGCATGTGCAGCAGTGTGGCGTCGACCTTTTCAGACGTCGCCGTGCGCTGCTCCGGCTGCTGGCGGCCGGCAAGGATGAACAGATGCCGCTTCTCGACGGCGTGCAGGCGCAGCGCCTCGCAGAGCGCGGTCAGCACCTCGACCGAGGGCCGCACGTCCCGCCCCTGCTCCAGCCAGGTGTACCAGGTGGTGCCGACGCCGGCGATCATCGCCACTTCCTCGCGCCTCAGCCCGGGCGTACGCCGCCTGGCGCCGCTCGCAATCCCAATGTCGGCAGGCGAGAGCCGCTCCCGGCGCGAGCGCAGGAAAGCGCCGAGCTCGCGGCGGCGGCTGTCGTCAGGGGAATGGGGCACGGCATCCATGCAGCTATTATAGCAGTATCGATACCAGGATAAAAATTGAACTGTTTGGCCTGCGCGCCGCGCCCCATCTTGCGTTCAGAGCAGCATAAGGAGGCTCTGAACATGGAACTTAAGAATAAGACCGTTCTCGTCACCGGCTCGACCGACGGGGTTGGCCGCGTGGTCGCTGAAAGGCTCGGCGCTGCCGGCGCCCGCGTGCTGGTACATGGCCGCGACCAAACTCGCGCCAAGGCGACAGTCGCTGCCATCGAAGCCGAGGGCGGCAACGCCGAATTTCTGCTTGCGGATCTTTCGTCGCTCGCCGAAGTGCGCCGCCTTGCCGGCGCCGTGCGGGCAGGAACCGACCGGCTCGACATATTGATCAGCAATGCCGGCGTCGGCACGGGCGGCGAAGGCGCAAAAAGGCAAGTGAGCGCCGACGGCTACGAAA